>JAHHQS010000048.1 GCA_020026285.1 Parabacteroides sp.
TGAATCCACTGGTGTTTGAGACCAGCGCGTCTACCGATTCCGCCATCTGGGCATAAATAGGAACAATATTTGTTTCTCTATTGCGGTGCAAAGGTACTATATTTTCGAATACTTGCAAACGTTTTACTTATTTTTTTCAATTATTTTTTTCTTATAGACTAAAAACAAGATTATTTCGTTAGATTTGTAAAGTGTATAACTTATAAGTCTATAAAACTATGACCGATAATTATTGTGTTATAATGGGAGGTGGTATTGGTAGTCGATTCTGGCCTTTTAGTAGAGAATCTTATCCAAAGCAATTCCTTGATTTTTTTGGAACCGGTCGTACATTGTTGCAAATGACATACGATCGGTTTGTTAAAATAATACCGAAAGAAAATATATATATTGTAACGAATGAACAATATGCAGATTTGATCAAAGAACAATTGCCCCAATTGGCAGAGCATCAAGTTTTATTAGAACCGACACGACGTAATACGGCTCCATGTATAGCTTACGCAGCATATCATATTATGGCTCTAAATCCTAAAGCGAATATTGTAGTTGCTCCGTCAGATCATTTGATTATTAAAGAAGATGAATTCCTGGAAGATGTTCGTAAAGGATTTGAATTTGTAACAGATCATGATGCTTTACTGACAATGGGTATTCGTCCAAGTAGGCCTGAAACAGCTTATGGATATATTCAGAGTTGTGATGAATTGGTTGATTGTTTCTCAAAGGTTAAAACATTTACAGAAAAACCCAACTTGGATTTGGCAAAGATTTTCTATGAAAGTGGAGAATTTTTCTGGAATTCCGGAATATTTTTGTGGAATGTAAATTCAATAGTTTCTGCATTGCATAAATATATGCCCGATATAGCGGCTCGCTTTGATTTAGGTTTGCCTGTATTTAATACACCTGAAGAGAAAGACTTCATTCATCAGAATTTTGCTTACTGTCCGAATATATCTATTGATTATGCTGTTTTAGAAAAGGCTGATAATGTATATATGTTAGGGGTTGATTTTGGCTGGGCTGATTTAGGAACCTGGGGATCTTTGTATGATATTGCTCCAAAAGATAAAGAAGAAAATACTCAGTTGAAGACTCATACATTATTATATGAATGTAGTGGTAATGTGATAGCTTTAGCCGATCCTAATCGATTAGCAGTTGTTCAAGGTTTGAAAGATTATATTATCGCCGAATCTGGAAATGTTCTGCTTATTTGTAAGCGAGAAGATGAACAGCGGATTAAAGAATTTATGGCTGATGCACAAATGTTACATGGAAAAGAATTCAGTTAAGATTTGATTTTTGAAAAGATAAAAACCGGTATTCTTTATAAGAGAGTACCGGTTATTTTTTTATCCATTTCTTTCCTAAATATCTTACAGGATACCATGCTGCTAGAAATCCTACTAATAGAACTGTTATGAAAATAGTTAGAATATCTCCAGCAAGTACATGTACTGGATATGCGTCAATTATAAAAGCTCCAGCATCACCTAATTGAATGAAACCGAAATGTTGTTGTAGAAGGCATAAGATTAATCCTACCAAAATGCCAAAAGCAGCACCGAATCCCGATATCATCCAACCTTCGAACAGGAAAATTTGTTGTATTTGAGATTCATTGGCACCCATATTTCTTAATGTCAGGACATCATCCTTTTTCTCTATCATGAGCATTGATAATGATCCAACAATATTAAATAAAGCAATTGCCAGTATAAAGCAGAGAATAAGGAATGTGATCCATTTCTCAACTTGCATCATTTTAAATGAAGCCTCTTGCTGTTTATATCTGTTTTGAACAAGATATTGATCTCCCAAAAGGTTCTGGATTTGTTTTTCGATTTTATCAGCAGATACTCCATCTTTCAGTTTTAGTTCTAGTGCAGAAACTTCATTTTCGTAATGTAAAAGTTCTCTGGCTTGTGAAAGTGGTATTAACATGAAATAATCGTCGTATTGTTGCTGATTAATACGAAAAACGGCAGAAATAAATGAATATTCCAGATTGAAAGAACTGGAAGGATTAGACATATTTACTTTCTGATCTCGTTTTGGAACATATATTTCCAAGGGAGTTCGGAAGCCGGCATTAATTCCTAAATGAGAAGCTAGTCCTACTCCTAAAATCGAATAATTGGCAACTTCATCAGATAGTATAAATTCTCCATCTATTAATACTGAATCAATCTCGACTAGTTTCGGGAAGTTCTTGTCGACCCCTTTTATAATTCCAACTTCCTGTCGTTCTCTGTATTTGATAAGAGCGTTGTCCTGAAGAACTTCACTGATAATATCTATTTCGGGAAGATTCCGGATTTGTTTGATTGTATCATTATCCGGATTAAAAACTTTACCATAACGAGCCGTTATCTTTAATTCCGGATCAAAATGACTGAATAAAGAAGAAACCAGGTCATTGAATCCGTTATAGACCGAAAGCGCACAAACCAATGCTATGGTTGCGATAACAATACCGCACACCGATATCAATGAAATAATATTTATCGCATTGTGCGATTTCTTGGAGAAAAGATATCGGCGAGCTATGTAAAAGGGAAAATTCAAGGCTTGTTTATTTTTTCAATAGATTGTCGATGTGTTCGATATAATCCAAAGAGTCGTCAATAAAGAATGTCAAATCAGGAATAATACGTAATTGATTACGTACTCGTTTACCTAATTCAAAACGAATAGCTTTCGTGTTTTCTTTAATTTCAGCCATCAATGGTTCAGCATTTGCTGAAGGGAAGATGCTCAGGTAGGCTCTTGCAACACTTAAATCCGGACTGATTCGTACAGCACTGACAGAAATCAGTATACCAGGAGCAGCTTTAGCCATTTTTAGAAAGATATCTCCCAATTCTTTCTGTAAAAGTCTTTCTATTTTACTAATTCTAGTACTTTCCATAATGTTTTTAATTAAATTATTTCTTCCATATCATAGTTAGTCCGTCACGAAGAGGAAGAATTACTTTTTCAACTCGGTCATCAGCTTTTATCTTTTCATTGAAGGCCAGAATTCCCAAAGTCTGTTTGTCGTTTGCCGGTATATGTTCATCTAGCACTTTTCCATCCCACAAAGTATTATCGGCAAGAATCAATCCTCCAGGACGAACCATCGGGAAAATCAAATCATAATATTCCGAGTAAATACGTTTGTTTGCATCAATAAAGACTAGATCAAAAGTTTCATTTAATTTAGGGATTATATCCATGGCGTCACCATAATGAACTTTGATCTTGTCGCGGTGAGGTGATTGTGATAAATATTTGTTGATGAAATCCTCCATCTCGTCGTTAATCTCGATTGTATGAATTAGAGAGCCTTCGTCCATACCTTCAGCCATACATAAAGTTGCATAAGCTGTATAAGTTCCAATTTCGAGGGCACGCTTTGGTTTAATCATACGGCAGAACATTTTTAGGATCCTTCCTTGTAAATGTCCTGATAACATACGAGGATGAAGTAAGTTTACATTAGCATCTCTGTTTAGAGCAGCCAGTAAACTTCCTTCATCATCAGAATGTGATAGGATATAATCGTTTATACCGATTTTCTCCATGTTTTATTCTTTTTCTTTAAATATTGGCAAATTGTAGTCTTCAGAACTGGCATCCAGAACCTTTCCTACATTGTTGATTTCAAGGAAAGAAGTACTTGATGCTTCTTTGAAGCTTCCGCTTAAATAAGCAACCATATTATTACGAGTAATACGTCCGCTCTGGATTAACTGGTTCAAGGCATCATAGAAGTAAGCACGACGACTATTATTCCATGGTTGATGAACAGCCCAAACACCATAAGACAGAGCAAGCATACGCATAACTCTTTCGTGATAACAGATAGCAAAAACAGTTGCTGTTCCACGGAAAGCTGCTAAATAACGTGCTGTACGTCCTGTATGACTATCTGTAATGATAGCTTTTACATTCAGTTTAGAAGAAGATTTTACGGCTTGCTTTGCAAGGAATGAAGTAACATCCAAATCGTTCCCTTCAATAGGTACACGGATATCGTTTGCTGCAAGTTTCGTTTTTTCAGCTTCTCGTGCGATTTTTGACATAGTCTGAACGGCTTCTACCGGATATTTACCGTAAGCTGTTTCTCCACTAAGCATCAAAGCATCTGTACGATAGTAAATAGCATTAGCGATATCAGTCACTTCTGCACGCGTTGGGCGAGGATTATTGATCATTGAGTGCAACATCTGAGTGGCAACAATAACCGGTTTTTTAACTTCCACACATTTACGAATCAGGATACGCTGGATTCCAGGAATCTTTTCTGCAGGGACTTCAATACCCAAGTCTCCTCTGGCAATCATGATTCCATAAGCAGCTTCCAAAATTTCGTCAATATTGTCAACGCCTTCCTGATTCTCGATTTTTGCTATAATTTTGATAGGACTGTTATGTTGATCCAAAATTTGTTGGATATCTAAAACGTCCTGTTTGTTACGAACAAAAGAATGAGCAATAAAATCAAGATCGTTATCAATAGCCCAAAGGATATTTTTACGGTCTTTTTCTGTAAGAGAAGGAAGATTGATACGGACTCCCGGTACGTTTACACTCTTGC
Source organism: Parabacteroides sp. (assembly GCA_020026285.1). Next base: position 4,589 of record JAHHQS010000048.1, read on the forward strand.
GGCTTCCCATTGTGGCTTCATTCTGTACTTCACAAACTAAATAGTCTTCATGTTTTTCTGTAACAGTAAGTTCCAAATCACCATCGTCAATAAGAATATTACTTCCTATAGTCAGGTCGTGAACAAATCTTGGATACGAAACATAAATATGTTCATGAGTTGTAATTCCATCAGGGTTGCCTGAGATTTTAATTTTTTCTCCAGCTTTGAAAGAAATAGGTTCTTTATTTTCAGTTACGGTTGTTCTAACTTCCGGACCTTTTGTATCCATAAGTATACCAATACGATTAGATACGGCACGTGTGTTATTTACAACTCTGGCCAAACCTTCTTCAGTCATATGAGCCGTATTCAAACGGACAACATTCATTCCTGACTCGTAAAGAGCTTTAATAAACTCTACATCACAACGTAAGTCTGAAACTGTAGCAACAATCTTAGTATGCTTTAACATATATATAAAAAGAATTTAGTATAATCAGATAATAACTTAATCGTTAAACGATTCTAAAGCTAAACGATATGACTCCAAACCGAATCCGATAATAACACCTTTACAGGCTGCCGAAATCATGGATACATGTCGGAATGATTCTCGTGTATGAACATTTGAAATATGTACTTCGATGACAGGAGTAGTAACCGCTTTAATTGCATCATGTAAGGCAATGGATGTATGCGTATAAGCTCCTGCATTTAAAACGATACCATCATAATCAAAACCAACTTCGTGAATCTTGTTAATAAGTTCACCTTCAATGTTGCTTTGATAATATGAGATTTCAAATTGAGGGTATTTCGTTTGTATTTGTTTGAAGTAATCTTCAAAGGAAGTATTACCGTAAACAGTCGGTTCTCTTTTTCCCAGCAAATTTAAATTCGGACCATTAATAATTAATATCTTCTTCATAATCATTGATATTTTAGCCGTCCTTTTGGTTTAAGGAAATATTACCTTGCAAAGATAATGATTTTATTGGAGATTCACTTAAGTTATTCGGAACTTCTGTTAGATTGAATATTAATTTATATAATGTGAAAATTCTTCTATTCTCGTGTAAGTAAGCTCAATTGGGTTATTTTGTTTATAAATGGAGATTTATAATTAAATTTGTGAGAGGAAAGAATCGTCGATATTCTGTCATGATGATTGGATTTTCTAAAAGTTTTAGATTTTGATGAACGAAGATATTTATAATCGATATAAAACATATTTACGTCTGGAGAAAGGCTTTTCGCCCAACACCATAGAGGCTTATTGTGCTGATCTGGATAAATTGATCGTTTTTATGGAAACGGAAGGGAAAAAGGTCGATCAGATAACTTACGATGATTTGCAACAATTCGTTGCTCAGCTTCATGATGTTGGAATTCATGCTCGTTCGCAAGCTCGAATCATTTCCGGTATCAAGTCTTTTTATCGTTTCTTGTTACTTGATGGGTATATTCAAACGGATCCCACAGAACTGCTGGAAACTCCAAAGATCGGAATGAAACTTCCTGAAATTCTATCTGTAAGTGAAATAGACAGAATGATTGCTTCAATTGATTTGTCAACTCCTGAAGGACAAAGAAACAGAGCCATTTTGGAAGTACTGTATAGTTGTGGACTGCGTGTGTCTGAATTAGTAAATCTGAGAATATCAGATATATATCCCGAAGAAGGATTTATCCGGGTAGAGGGAAAAGGTTCCAAACAAAGGCTTGTCCCAATTTCGGATATAGCTATTCGTGAAATTCGGAATTATATGTATTATCGGGGAATGCAGGTTGTAAAGAAAGGTTCGGAAGATATTTTATTCTTAAACAGGCGAGGAGGTAAGCTAACCCGTGTGATGATTTTTCTCATTGTAAAGCAGTATGCTGAATTGGCCGGTATACATAAAACGGTAAGTCCACATACTTTTCGTCATTCATTTGCAACACATTTGTTGGAAGGAGGTGCGAACTTACGTGCCATTCAGGAGATGCTTGGCCATGAAGAAATAACAACAACCGAAATATATACACATATTGATAGAGAGTCGTTGCGAAAAGAAATATTGGAACATCATCCTAGAAACATAAGGAATAAATAAAGAATAGAAATTAATCTGTTTGAATTTCTACTTTTTGAATGCTTTCCCGAACAGGAAGATACAAGCCATGCTCTGTCTTTTTTACTTTTGAAGAAAGAGTATATGCATCGTGACAAAAAATAATCCTCTGATTCTCTTTTACGGCTTTGTCTAACAAACGAATTTTTTCATCATACGATGTTAACGGACAGATGTCATATGCTGAAATCCATTCAGGAGAAAGGCTGGCAAATAAAGGAATGACATCTCCGGCAAAAACAACAATTTCACTCTCTGTTCGTATTGTGGTAACGATTTGTTTGGATGTATGGCCATCGAAAAGCTGCATGCTGACATCAGGAGTAAGCATGGTATCATTAAATATAAAGTTTAATTTACCAGCTGTTTCCACAGCAAGTATGTTTTCTTTGAAGAGAGAATCCTTTTCAAGAGCATTTGGATGCATCAGATTATGCCATTGTTGTTCACTAATCCAATGCTGTGCATTCGGAAAAGTCATAGCGAGTTTACCATTCTCTTCTTCTTTGGTACAATATCCGCAATGATCAAAATGCAGATGTGTCAGAATAACATCTGTAATATCTTCAGCTTTCAGATGATACAGAGAAAGACTGTCTTTCAGATCGTGTAATCCGAAGAAACGATAGTATCCTAATTGTTTCAGATGCTTATAACCTGTTCCGGTATCAATCAGAATTTTTCGGCCATTATCCGTTTGGATCAGTAAAGTTCGCATTGCCAGAATACAACCGTTTTTTTCATCAGAAGGGTATTTCCGGCTCCAGGCTGTTTTAGGTATGGCTCCAAACATAGCTCCACCATCAGCAAAGAAATATCCGGTGTCAATATAGTTGATTGTTGCCATAATGCAATCGTTAAAGGAGAAATAATCAAGTTTGCCACTAAAGTAGCTAAAAAATTGATAGAAAGCAACAAGGATTTTTGCAGATTAAAGGGAATTAAGTACTTTTGCAAAAAATTATATAGAAATAATTATAACGTAAAGAAAAACAAATATGATCAATTCACAAGACATTAAGAAAGGTACTTGCATTCGTTTGGATGGCAAGCTTTATTTCTGTGTTGATTTCTTGCATGTAAAGCCGGGAAAAGGAAACACAATTATGCGTACAAGCTTGAAAGATGTTGTTAAAGGTGGTGTAATCGAACGTCGTTTCAACATCGGTGAAAAATTGGAAGATGTACGTGTAGAGCGTCGTCCTCATCAGTATACATACAGAGAAGGTGACCAGTTCCATTTCATGAACCAGGAAACTTTCGAAGATGTAATTATCGAAAAGGAACTTATCAATGGCGTTGATTTCATGAAAGAAGGTGAAATTGTTGACGTTATTTTGGATGCTTCAACTGAAACTGTTTTATATGCTGATATGCCAACAAAAGTTCAGTTGAAAGTTACTTATACTGAACCAGGTCTTAAAGGTGATACAGCTACAAACGCTTTGAAACCTGCAACTGTTGAAACTGGTGCTGAAGTTCGCGTTCCATTGTTTATTAACGAAGGCGAAATAATCGAAATCAGTACATTAGACGGATCATACGTAGGTCGCGTACGCTAATTAATATTTTAAATGGATGAAATCTAATTGACGAAAGTCGATAGTTTTCATCCATTTTCTTTTTTTTGTAAAAACCATACCCTATGAAAAAGTTAACTATCAAAGAATGGGCTGAAGATGATCGCCCACGTGAAAAAGCTCTTCTCCGAGGTATTTCCTCTTTAAGTAATGCCGAACTTCTGGCAATCCTGATAGGTTCCGGTAATAATGAGGAATCTGCCATTGAACTATCCCAGCATATATTGAATTCAGTTGATAATAATCTTTGTTCGTTAGGAAAACTGTCTTTGAACGATTTGACCTCCACCTTTAAAGGTATTGGTATAGCGAAAGGAGTGACCATTCTTGCGGCTATGGAGTTAGGTCGCCGACGAATGGCTTCCGAACCAATTGTCCGTCCACAGATTCGTTGTAGCAAAGACGTGCATGAATTGTTCTATCCCATTATGGCAGATCTGGATCATGAAGAATTCTGGGTCGCTTTTCTGAATCGTTCCAATCGTGTAATTGAAAAAATGAAATTAAGTCAAGGTGGAGTTTCCGAAACTATAGCCGATATTAAGATTTTGTTGAAAGGAGCCTTGAATGTATTGGCTTCAGGAATGGTTTTGTGCCATAATCATCCGTCAGGAAACTTACGTCCGAGTCAAGCAGATGATCAATTGACTCGACGTATCCAGCAGGCAGTAAAACTGTTGGATATGAAGGTTCTTGATCATCTGATTATTTCGGATATGCGATATTACAGTTATGCCGATGAGGGAAAGCTTTATTGATTCTGTTTTCTCTTTGGTAAACGTAATGGAATTTTGGGAAATAATTTTCTGAATCTCATCAGGAAAGGAGAAATGTTGTTGCCTGCAATAATTAATGTTACTGCAACGAGAATCAGGATTACACCACAAATCATTCTGAATGTCAGAGATTCATCGAATATAATAACGCCGAAGAATAAAGCCGTGATAGGCTCTAATGCTCCTAAGATGGCGGTTGGAGTTGATCCTATGTATTGGATAGCCTGTGTCGTACAAAGAAACGAAAGAGCAGTAGGAAGAGCTGCTAGCGCCAGCAGATTTCCCCAAAGATACCATTGATCTGCATCCGGAACTTGTACATTCTGAAAGAATCCTACCCGGTAAATAAACAGAAACAAACCGAATACCAGTACATAAAAGGTTAGCTTTACTGTTGCTATGTCTTTTAGAATTGGTCGGTTGGCTCCGACAATATACATGGCGTATGAAAGAGCGGAAAGCATTACGCAAAGAATTCCGTAAGTGTTAATAGATTCTCCGTTCTCACCTTTGTAAAGGAGAGCTATACCGGAAAGAGCCATGAATATACAGGCAACGGTAATAGGTTTTATCTTTTCTTTAAAGCCAAAACACATGATTAATGCTACCATAATAGGATAGACGAAAAGAATGGTAGATGCAATTCCGGCTTCCATATAATGGTAACTTAAAAAAAGCATCAGTGAAGAGAGTGCCATCAGGATACCCATGATTACAAGAGGTAAAATCTCATTTTTTTTGATTTTGAAACTTCTTCTTCTTGATTTGATCATGATTGCCATGATAGGAATTGCGAATAGGTATCTGAAAAATAAAACAGAATCCGGATCCATACCTTCTTGATACAGAGGAAGTGTAAATAAAGGATTCATTCCATAAGTAGCTGCGGCAATAGCACCTAAAATATAACCTTTTGCCTTAACGTTCATTTTCTAATGTTTATGATTTATTGTTAGTCTGTTTCAAATTGATCCATATAAAGACATTCTCCATCCCAAACAATGTAGGAGAAATATTGCATCCAGTCGCCGGCTATCAAGATACGGCTAGTGCGTGAAAGCATCAGGTCAAGCATGATATGTCGATGCCCGAAGATGAAAAAATTTATATCCGGATGAGTTTTAAGATAGTCTTTAGCAAAAGTCACCAGATATTCGGAAGCTTCTCCCTGATAAGTCTTGGTCTTTTCTTTTTTTAATCCTTTTTTACGACTGCTTAGTGACCAGCTAAGAGCGAAGCCGAAGGTCCATCTTGGATGAATACCTCCATAAAGAAATTGACAGAAACGATTTCTGAAGATTTTTCGCATCAGTTGGAATGCTTTGCTTCTATAATCCACTTCATCCCCGTGAGCCAGGAAGAATCGTTTACCTAAAAGATCGATAGTCAAAGGCTCCCGATGGATAATAGCTCCTATTTCCTGGGGTAAATAATCGAACATCCAGATGTCATGATTTCCAATAAAGATGTGAATCTCTACACCTTCGTCTGAAAGTTCTGCCAGTTTTCCCAAGAAACGGGTAAATCCTTTAGGTACGACGTATTTGTATTCATACCAGTAGTCGAACATATCTCCTAGAAGCCAAAGTTCTTTGGCATCATCTTTGATACTGTTTAGCCAGCGAACCAGTTTTTTTTCGACTGCTCGGGGATCAGAATGAAATCGGGCGCCCAAATGGGCGTCCGATGCAAAGTATATTTTATTTCTTTTTGTTTCCATTCATTATAAGAAGCCAAGTTCAAGTTTTGCTTCTTCACTCATCATGTCTTTGTCCCATTCCGGTTCGAAAACCAGATTGATTTCAACGTTTTTAACATCATTGATTGAAGCAATTTTCATACGGATATCTTCAACAATGAAATCTGCAGCCGGACAATTAGGCGCAGTTAATGTCATATCAATACGAACATTATTTTCTTCGTCTATGTCAACTTTGTAAATTAATCCTAGATCGTATACATTTACCGGAATTTCCGGGTCATATACGGTTTTCAACATAGCAACAATTGCTTCTTCTATCTGGAGAAATTCATTTTTCATTGTTCTGTCTGTATTAATGGCAGTTCTTCATTGAACTAACTCTGTTATTGCGCAAAGATACGAACTTTTCAGAGTAATTCAACTACTTTTTCAAGAGCCATGCCATGCGATCCTTTCAGTAGAATATGATAACCTTCCAAAGATTCTTTCTGAAGAAAAGTCTTTAATTCCTCCGTTGTGCCGAATGTCTGAAAATCAGAGCCCACTTTACTGAAATGTTCTCCGCATAAAATAACTTTATCGAAACGATATTCTTTTAATTGATCAACAATGTGCTGATGTAAATCATCACTGGTAGGACCTAATTCTCTCATATCTCCTAAAATAACGGCTTTATGAGAAGCTTCAATCTGTGCGAAATTTTCCAAGGCTAGTTGCATACTGGTAGGATTGGCATTATATGCGTCAATAATAAGATTGTTCTTGCCGGTATTTTTCAATTGAGAACGGTTGTTGGTCGGTTCGTATCCGGCAATGGCTCTACTGATACGTTCAGCAGGAATTTTGAAATAGCGGCCTACGGCAACAGCTGCCAGCACGTTATCCAGATTGTAACTGCCAATCAAATGAGTTGTAACTGCGTGAATCTTCCCTTGTTGTTTCCAGTCGAATGTTAAATAAGGATTGGCATCCAGAACATGTCCGGTGACAAAATTGTCTTCTCCTTGACCGTATGTTATCTTTTCCAGATTGGATGATATGGAATGAAGGATCTCATTCTCGTTCTGAATGAAAATCTTCCCTTTTGTATGACGGAGAAAATCATATAATTCTCCCTTTGTCTTAATGACGCCTTCCAATGAACCGAACCCTTCCAGATGAGCACAACCGATGTTGGTTATTATACCATAATTGGGAGCCACTATATCAACAAGTTCTTTTATATCTCCAGGATGATTGGCTCCCATTTCTATAACGGCTAATTCATGATCATTTGTCAGACGTAATAAAGTGAGAGGAACACCAATCTGGTTATTCAGATTCCCTTCTGTATATAATATGTTGAACTTGGAAGAAAGTACAGAGGCTATCAGTTCTTTAGTAGTAGTTTTTCCATTTGTACCTGTGATACCAATAACAGGAAGACCAAGGACTTTACGATGACGATGGGCTAGCTGCTGCAATGTTTCCAGGACATTGTCGACCAATATAGTTCGTTCGTTGATCTGATATTCTGGATTATCAATAATTGCATAAGCGGCGCCAGTGTCTAAAGCCTTGGATGCAAATTTATTACCGTCAAATCGTTCTCCTTTTAAAGCAAAAAATAAAGAATCATAAGGACAGTTTCTGCTGTCAATAGTTATTTTACGATGATGTACAAATAATTCATACAGCTCAGTGATGTTCATAGCTCAAATATTCTTTTTAAGTCTGCACAAAAATAAGCATAAATGAAGAATTAATGAAACTCGTTGAAGGAAATAGTTCCTAATCAAAAGAATGATTTTATTGTAAAATTCATCATTTGTAGGTATTGATAATATTATAAGCCTTTAATAATTTTGTTACAAAACTTTTATAGAGGAATGAAACGGTTTTCATTACATTGTAATAATTGTTTTTGTTTACTATTAAGCAGGTTAAGTGAATATATAAGAAAAATATAAATGTTATGGGAAATTATCATCATACACATTGTCTGCTTCATGATCATCACCATCATCATCATGTGCATGCTCCGGAATCAATCAACCGGATTTTTGTTTTTTGTGTAGCGTTGAATCTGGCTTTTGTTTTGTTTGAAGTTGTCATGGGACTTTCTTACAATTCTGTCGGATTATTATCGGATGCAGGACATAATATGGGGGATGTTTTTAGTCTCCTTTTGGTTTTGTTGGCATTTCGAATGGCCAAGTCGAATAGCAACAGTCATTTTACGTATGGTTACAAGAAAGGTACAATATTGATCTCTTTGATTAATGCTGTGATTCTGTTAGTTGCAGTAGGTGCCATTATTGTAGAAAGTATTTATCGTTTAAAAGAACCATCAACGGTATCGGGCGCTGCAATTAGCTGGACTGCCGGTTTGGGAATCTTGATTAATGGTCTTACAACTTGGCTGTTGATGAGAGGACGAAAGAATGATTTGAATGTTCATGGGGCCTTTCTTCATATGTTGATGGATACATTAGTCTCAGTTGGTGTTGTTATTTCTGGAATCATTATCAGTTTGAAAAATTGGGTGTGGATCGATCCTGTAATTAGTCTGATAATAGCCTTGATGATTTTACTTTCTACTTTCAGACTGTTAAAGGAAAGTCTTTATTTGACGTTGGATGGCGTTCCGGAATCCGTTGATTTGACAGAGATAAAAAAAGCAATTGAAGAAATGCCCGAAGTCAGTAGTTGGCATCACCTGCATGTCTGGGCTATCAGCACGACTGAAAATGCAGCTACGTTACATGTCGTTCTGAAAGACCTGTCACAGCTCAAAGTCGTTAAAGACTGTTTGAAGGAATGTTTTAAGGCTAATGGTATAGGACATTGCACGATAGAATGTGAAACGATTGATGAGGTCTGTGAAGACGTTCTTTGTGGTATATAATGTTTTCAGTGTTTCTGCAGACTTCCTTAATAAATTCAAATAAAAACGTCTCTGATATTTTTTCAGAGACGTTTTTATTTTTAACCGGATATTGGGAAAATTAAACTGATTGTTTATTCTTCCAGACAGGCATCCAAATCTTTAATGATTTGTTCTTTATCCATATTCTGACCAATAAATACAATTTTCTGCATTCTGTCACCGTATTTACTATCCCATTCGTTCAGGATGCCTGGTTCCTTTTCTAAAATCTTTATTATTTCTTCTTCGCTTAATGAAGCATACCAGGCTCCCGCTTGGAAAATCTGCATTTGTTTACCAGCCTGTTCGAATAAATATGACATATTGGGCTGATTCTTGAAGTAACAGATACCTTTTGCACGGATAACACTTTTAGGCCAGCGGGCATTTAGGTAGAAATCTAGTTTAGGAAGATTGAATGCAGGACGACGGAAATAAACGAAAGTGCTGATGTTATATTCATCTGCTTCTCCTTCGTCATGATGGTGATGATGATGGTGGCAATGGCAGTGACCTTCTTCATGATCATGCTCATGTTCGTGGTGATGTTCGTGCTCATGATGTTCATCTTCCTCTTCATGATTGTGATCATCATCAATGATTTTGCTAAGTTCATGTACCCATCCGGCAGAATTAGCCACTTTTGCAAAATTATATGAGTCTGTGAAAATTAATTTGTCCAAAGGAACGTCAGCATAATCACATTCTATAATATGAGCTTCCGGTTGAAGAACCTTGATAATCTTTCTAAGTTTCTGAAGTTCCTTTTCGTCTACCTCGGATGCTTTGTTTAATAATATAGTATTACAGAATTCTATCTGTTGGATAAGAAGACTTTCGATATCTTCTTCCTCGTATTGGTCTTGAGTCAGTTTTTCTCCATTGCTGAATTCGTCCCTCATGCGCAAAGCATCCACGATAGTTACGATATTGTCAAGTCGGCAGATACCATGTCTGGTATATTCGTCTCCCATGCGGGAAATAGTATTGATGGTTTTGGCGATAGGAAGAGGATCGCAGATACCACTTGCTTCAATGACAATGTAATCGAATTTTTCAGTCTTCATCAGATTGACAATCTGTTCTATCAAATTGGTCTGAAGAGTACAGCAGATACATCCATTCTGAAGAGAAACCAGATTGTTGTCGTCGGTACTGACAACTCCCTCTCTTTGAATTAGGTCTGCATCAATATTAACTTCACCTAAATCGTTTACGATAACAGCGAATCGTACGCCTTCTTTGTTTTTTAGAATATGATTGACTAATGTTGTTTTGCCACTTCCCAGGTAGCCGGTTAGTAGTAGTACGGGAACTTCTTTATTATGCATTTCTCTTTAGTATTTGTTTTTTAGAAAAAGTATATTTTTTGTGCCGAACAAAGATAATAAATAATAGTTGTCGATAGAATTAAATCAAGCCATTTATCAGATATGAAAATCTTCTTCTATAAAGTATTTTGGAAATAGAGTTTTGGACATGAAGACTTATACACTCAAATGATGATAGTCTGGTTTTACTACGAAATCATGATATTCTCTGTAATTTATATGGGTGATGTAATTAATTCATAATAGTGAATTATATAACTCATAATTATGAATTGATTAATTCACAATTGTGAATCAAATAAAAGAATAGTCTTTTTTGTGAAAATCGCTTGTATTTATATGATGTTTAAAGAAGTTGGGGATATTATTGAAGAAGGAATCGTTTGGTTTACATGAATCTTGATAATCGAAGTATATCTTTTCTTAATTTTAATTCAGCCAATAGGTTAATGTTTTATCTTTGTATAATAAATTAAAAGTACAATGAATATTAAGACTTTAAATATAAAGGGAAAACTCGTCTCTTTAAAAGAACCGCTGATAATGGGAATCCTAAATATCACGCCAGATTCTTTTTATGCAGGAAGCAGAAAACAAACAGAATCAGATATTGCCGCACAAATCGAAAAAATGCAGGAAGAGGGGGCAGCTATGCTTGATTTAGGAGGATATTCCTCTCGTCCGGATGCGGCAGAAGTAAGTGAAGAAGAGGAAATGCGTCGTTTGGAAGTGGCTCTGAAACTTATCAATCGGGACTATCCGGATGTTACAGTATCGATTGATACATTCCGTTCAGCTATTGCTCGTCGATGTGTTGAGGAATATGGGGCTGCTATTATCAATGATATCTCCGGAGGAGAACTGGATGACAAAATGTTTGAAACTGTGGCTCAATTGCGTGTTCCCTATATTATGATGCATATGCGGGGAACGCCACAGACCATGCAGTCTTTGGTGGATTATAATAATGTTACAGCAGACATCATGAAGTATTTTTCTCAAAAGCTGGAGAAATTATTCCTGTTAGGTATGAACGATGTCATTCTTGATCCTGGATTCGGTTTCAGCAAAACCTTGTCTCAGAATTATGAACTGATGAGACATTTGTCTGATTTTGCAATATTTGATTTGCCTCTGCTGGTTGGCATATCCAGAAAAAGTATGATTTATAAATTGTTGGGCTCTACTCCAGAAGAAAGTTTGAATGGAACAACCGTTTTGAATACATTTGCGTTATTGAATGGAGCAGATATCCTGAGAGTTCATGATGTTCGGGCTGCTGTTGAAGCTGTTCGTATTGTTCAACAATTGAAAGATAAAAAATAAGGAAATATGTGGTGGTTACATATTGGAATTAAGGATCTGATCGACATCCTGTTAGTTGCAGTAATTCTTTATCAGACATATAAGTTGATGAAGAGTTCCGGATCAATTGCCATTTTCAGTGGTGTTGTGTCGTTTGTCATTGTCTGGATTTTGGTTTCTCAGATTCTGGAGATGAGGTTGCTGGGAGCAATACTTGATAAAGTGATCAGTGTCGGTGTGATTGTTTTGGTTGTACTGTTTCAAGATGAGATACGCCGTTTCCTTTTGGCTTTAGGCTCGAATAGAGGATGGAAATTCTTCTCGAAATTATTTGCCAAACATCAGGAAGAAGGAGAAAACGATCAGAATTTTGTGGCACCGGTTGTATTGGCTTGTATGAATATGGCGAAGAAAAAGACCGGAGCCTTAATTTGTATCGAACAGGATGTGGATTTATCGGTATATGAACATACAGGAGAAATGTTTAATGCCGATGTAAATGCTCGATTAATAGAGAATATTTTCTTTAAAAACAGTCCGTTGCACGATGGAGCAATGATTATAGCGAATAATAGAATTCGGGCTGCCGGCTGTATTCTGCCAGTAGCACAAAATGCTACTTTACCTAAAGAAATGGGACTTCGACATCGTTCGGGACTTGGCATGTCTTTTGAAACAGATGCTATTGTAATTATTGTTTCAGAAGAAAGAGGTAAAATATCTGTAGCGCATAAAGGAAATTTGAGTGTTAATATTTCTGGAGAGGAATTACAACAAATTCTTTCGGGAGAACGACAAGTTACTAATTATTGTTAAAAGTTCTGAAAGAAATAGGGAAAACGAAAAATATCATCCCTGTTTTGCTAACTCTATATTGCATTTTGCCTATTTTTGTAACATTAAAGAAAGAACAATTATTAAATAATAATAAAATATTCTACGATGGATTTAATGCAAGAAATTATTGCGCGTGCAAAAGCTGACAAGCAGCGCATCGTTCTTCCAGAAGGTACTGAAGAAAGAACATTAAAGGCAGCTGACCGTTTATTGGGCGATAAAGTGGCAGACATTGTTTTGATTGGTGATCCTGCCGAAATCAATAAATTGGCTGCAGAATTAGGATTGACTCATATTCAGGAGGCTACAATCGTAGATCCAAAGAACCACGCAAAGAAACAGGCATATGCTGATTTGTTGGTTCAATTGCGTCAGAAGAAAGGTATGACTCCTGAAAAGGCTGCAGTTTTGGTTGAAAATCCTTTGTATTTGGCTAGTTTGATGATTAAATCAGGTGATGCTGATGGCGAAATCGCTGGTGCTTTAAATACAACAGGAAATGTATTGCGTCCTGCATTACAGATTATTAAGACTGCTCCTGGAATGAGCTGCGTTTCTGGTGCAATCCTTATGTTTACAAAAGCTCCTCAGTATGGTAAAGAAGGAGTTTTGGTATTTGCAGACTGTGCTGTTATGCCAAATCCAAACGCTCAGGAATTAGCAAGTATTGCTGTTGCTACTGCTGCTACTGCTAAAAATATTGCTGGTATGGATCCTGAAGTTGCTATGTTAAGCTTCTCAACTAAAGGTAGTGCTTCTCACGAAATGGTTGATAAAGTCGTTGAAGCAACTCGTCTTGTAAAAGAAATGGTTCCAGACTTGAAAGTTGATGGTGAATTGCAGGCTGATGCTGCTTTGGTAGAGAAGGTGGCAAATCAGAAAGCTCCAGGAAGTGATGTTGCAGGTCATGCAAATGTATTGGTATTCCCAACTCTTGAAGTAGGTAATATTGCTTATAAATTGGTTCAGCGTTTAGGTGGTGCAGAAGCTGTAGGTCCTATCTTGCAGGGTATGGCTGCTCCGGTTAACGATTTGTCTCGTGGCTGCTCTGTTGACGATATTTATAAGATGGTTTCTATTACTTGTAACCAGGCTATCGGTTTAAAAGCTGCAAAATAATCTAGAAGTTTAACAGATAAAAGATACAAATATGAAAGTATTAGTTTTGAATTGCGGTAGTAGTTCTATCAAATATAAATTGTTCAATATGACTACGGGCGAAGTTATGGCTCAGGGTGGTATTGAAAAAGTAGGTTTGCCAGGTGCTTTCTTGAAGCTGACTGATAAAGACGGAAAGAAAGTTAAACTTGAAAAAGATATTCCAGATCATCAGGTGGGTATTCAGTTTATCTTGAGTGTTCTTACAGATGATACTTATGGTTGTATCAAAGATTTCAAGGAAATTGATGCTGTTGGCCACCGTGTAGTACATGGAGGAGAAAAATTTGCTTCAAGTGTATTGTTGACTAAAGAAGTATTAGACAAGGTTGTTGAATGTTCTGATTTAGCTCCACTGCATAATCCTGCAAACTTGAAAGGTATCGCTGCCATGGAAGCTTTGATCCCAGGTATTCCTCAGGTAGGTGTATTTGATACTGCTTTCCATCAGACAATGCCTGCCAAGGCTTATATGTATGGTTTGCCTTACGAATTATATACTAAATATGGTGTCCGTCGTTATGGCTTCCACGGAACAAGTCATCGTTATGTTTCTAAACGTGCTTGCGAGATCTTAGGTGTTAAATACGAAGATCAGAAGATTATCACAGCTCATGTTGGTAATGGTGGTTCAATTGCTGCTATTATGAATGGTAAATGTATCGATACTTCAATGGGATTGACTCCAACAGAAGGTTTGTTGATGGGTACTCGTTGTGGTGATTTGGATGCTGGTGCTATTCCTTTCATCATGGAAAAAGAAGGTTTGGATGCTGCTGGCTTATCTAACTTGATTAACAAGAAGAGTGGTGTTGCTGGTTTGGTAGAAGGTTCTTCTGATATGCGTGATTTGGAAGATGCTGTAGCTAAAGGTGACGAACGTGCTATCATGACTTTGGATATTTATAACTATCGTATCAAGAAATACATCGGCGCTTATGCTGCTGCAATGAATGGTTGTGATATCTTGGTTTGGACAGGTGGTGTTGGTGAAAACCAATGGTCAACTCGTGCTGCTGTTTGTAAAGATATGGAATACATGGGTATGAAGATCGATTTGGAAAAGAACGATGGCATGCGTGGTGAAGAAATGGTTATCAGTACTCCTGATAGTAAGGTAACTATTATTGTTGTTCCTACAGATGAAGAGTTCATGATCGCTTCAGATACAATGGAAATCTTGAATAAATAATTTTATTTATACTTTTAACCCTCACAGCTTACACAAAACATTTAAGTGAGTGTTTAACTGCCCCGACATCGGTTGGGGCAGTTTTTTTATGTTTTTATTTATGATATAGAAGGGGTGAAGAAAAGAAGCCGGTCATCTATATTATATGAATGATAGATAACCGGCTTTATTTATGAAATGATTTTGTTGAACAAAATGACTAGAGATTTATTCTGTCATAAATTTAAAGTTAAATCCATTGTATGACCAAGATTCTTTTCCTTCCGGAATTTCAGCTTTTCCTGTTTTATTACCGGAAGCATCAACATTTACTTTCAAGGCTATACGGATATATTCTCCTTTTTCGTAATCGAAGGTTTCGCCATCATCGTCATATAAATTGAATGTAGAAGGTTTTTCTCCGTAATGACGAACTTCCAAAGGATATTTCTTGCCATCGATCTTATTGATAGCAGGCCATAAAGGAACTATTCCTCCATCTTTTACATATACCGGAATTTTATCCAATCCAGATTTAACTGTAATAACTTCTCCTTCACCAGCCAGTTTACCGGTATAGAAATCGTACCATTTTCCTTGTGGAAGAATTACCTGACGTTCTGTCTCTCCTGCAAATAACGGAGCAACCAATAAGTTGTCACCAACCATAAACTGATCCTTGACTTCCTTGCGAACAGCCATTGCATACGGATTTTCTGTTGCATCCAATTTTCCTTTTTCTTCTTTTGCTTCAGCCATATAACCAGGAACAAGATTCATGGCTCTCGTTGGAGGAGTTCCATAGAAAGCATAATCGGCATACGTTGTATAAAGATATGGAATCAATTGCATACGAAGTTTGGCAACATCATTTACTTGTCTGGTTACATCAGGGAAAGACCATGGCTTTGTTCCATCGGCCCAGGCATTTAGCATAGCCAATGGAGAGAAACATACCGTCTGCATTCGGCGTAACCACTCCTCTGAACTCTTGGAAGCACGAACTTCCGGAGTCCAAAGGACTCCAATAAATGAACTGTTAATCAAAGCAGTAATAAAGTCGCGATGATTATAGTAGTCATTATAAATAACGTAAGGGAATGAAGAAGTTCCTGCATTTCCGGCACGAACTAATCCGTAAGTTCTCTTGTTTTCGGCACGATACATCCGAGTTGTAACATCCTGCATTAAAGAACCATAAATCTGTCGCATCTGTTCAGCACTATTTCCAGAAGGAAATTTAGCAACATCAGGCCATAACCACGAATCGACGCCATCGTTTTCATCCATCTTATAACCACTGATTCCCTTATTAACCTGGAACTTCTTGAAATGATCGGTCATTATTTTCTGAACTTCCGGCATAGAATAATCAGGAACGATGCCACACCACACCGTGTGTGTCGCTGTGTAAGGTTCTATCTTGTTATATAATTCTCCATCAGGTGAAACATACGCATTGATCCACACATTTGTTTTTATATGTTTCTTATTTAAAGCATCAATGAACTGTTCCGGTTGAGGAAAACGACCTTTATCCCATTCGTATGTACAAGGATAAGCCTTTGACTGCCATCCGGGTTCAAGACCTAATACGCTTAAAGGGAAATCTCTTTTTTCAAATTCTTCAACTTCCTTAGCTACATCTTTATCAGAGAACAAAGTAGGAACACGATGCCAGAAGCCTAATCCCCATTTGGGAGGAAGAACACCTCCTCCATTATAAAGATTGAAACGGCGTACAACATCTAACATGGTTGGTCCGGCAAACAGAACGACTTCAACACCTTCTGCCGGAACAAGAAATTCCAGATTGTCAGAATAAGGTTGGGCGGCCCATGAACGATCCGTATTTCTATCTCTGATAACGGGAGGATTCTTACTATCTTTCCGGACACTGGTCCCGCACCATACGTCAATATAACGGGCACTATTGATTAAGGCTCCATAACCTCGAGATGAAACAAAGAATGGAACTGGTGCATGATTTCGTCCGTTATCGTTTCCTCCATAATGGTCAACGTGCAGACGCATGATACGTCCACGTTGTTCAACTGTTTTGAAGTTTAAACCTAATCCAAAGATTTTTTCATCCTTCTCTAGAGGAAAACGAATATATGTTTTACCATCAACTTGTTCGAAGCTGATATCATCCATTGTAATAGGTAAATCTGCTGTTCCCATCCGATTGATGGTTTCAAATTTAGGAGTTATTTTCAACTCACTTAACAGATTGACTTTTTCCGGTTTTCCGGAAGAAACGTGCCAGATTCCCTCTGCTTGTTTCTCACATTTAGGAGTAGTGTTTATCTCTTGATGGCCTTCAGTACAAGCTGATAAAAGAAAAGCACTGAATGTACATAATAAAATGTTCTTCATTATTTAGTATTTTGAGGTTTATAATTCTTTATTTGATTGAAACCTTGATTTGTTCACCAGGTTCTAAATTTAATAAACAAACAGTATAGGTTACTCCGTATTTTTTTATTTGTCTACCACTGTGTCTTTCTCCATTTACAAGTAAATGTCTGTGAGTCCCTATAAAGCCAACTTCCCATTTTAAAGGAGATCTTCCGGATTCATATTTTAAAATGGAAGATTCCAATCCGTTATGTTGGATAGAGAATAAAGATTCTCCCATCCTTATATTTTTAATCTCAAGCATCTCTATATCTTTGGGAAGAAGAGAGGCCGTTGAGACCTTGTTTTCAAAAGCTTTAGGTTCGACTCCAGCCAGATTCTCAATGGTATTTGAAATCAAGACATACGAAACTTCTGGATAATTACCATTCTTGTCTGTCAGATCCCCGGCTACATGACTATTATTGATTGTTGTCAGAATATGTTTCATCCATTTCCATCCTTCTTCATTTCGACTATATTGAAAGAATACTTCTGGAACATACGAAATAGCTTCTATATTATCAGGAATATCTTCTTTAGAATCCAGACGTTCACTGATAAAGTCTAGATAATTTTTTGTTCGTTCAGATGATTCATCTACAATACCTTTCATTGGCATAAACCAGGAATTTTCTTTTCCCCATCCACTGACAGCTTTTTGATTGGTCGAATATCCTCTATTATATGTTGTAGTACCTTTTATACCCCATTCAGTATTGAAATAGTTTTTCAATGATGAGGCTTTCTTTGAGAAAAACTTTGAAAGTTGTTTTTCTCCACGTAATTGTGCCATTTCAGAAAAGGCAACAAAAGCTGCATATTGAGTGGCAATACCATCTCCTGCTTCAAATAAGGGGGTGTCAGCCTGTTCGTTATAGGTCGCAGTTCCTTTGAATATATTCCCTTCTCCAGTTCCTTCTGCCACACCGTTTGGTATTTTTGTATCGTGAAGAGTGATGAAGTCCGTTACAGCTTTTGTGTAATAGTTCCATAAAACAGGATCGTCCAAATAACGTTTATCGGCAGTCCAACAATATAATTTATAAGCTTTTTCTACCAATTCAAAAGTAGCAGGTACTTCTCTTACAAAGTTATCATCACCTCTATAGTCCAGATTAAAAGGAGTTCCATCAAAATTAATGGCCCACAGAGGATACCATTTACGAGAAAAGTTTGCGGAGGCTGCAAATGATTTCATCATTGTAAAATTCTCCACATCTAATCCTAATAAATGAGCACCAGAGATTTGATGACAGAAATCGCGGGAATAAAAAGCCGTTCTTAATGGATAACCAGCCCAATATACCGGTTGATAAGCTCTTGTTATATATGGTTTATCTTGTTCGGAACGATTTACCGGTCCGGTTTGGCCAGTAACAACGAAAGAGCGGGCCTTTGTTTTGGCCCACTCAAAGCTTTTCTCTAAATCTTTGTTTGAAGAATTTATATGAATATCTTGTGCAGATAAAACTGTTGTACTTAAGAATAAACTTATAAGTGAAATTAATGTTTTCATGACTCCCGTTTATGTTGTAGAAAAGTTTTTTCAACAAAACGAAGATAGTTTAAAAGTCTTTAAGTACAAAATGTCAATACACTCTATTGTATAATTGTTTATACAAAAATGGAATCCATGTATGATTTACCAAACTTGTATCTTCATTTCTCCTTCTTTTAAAGATTCAATTGGACCAGCGGTAGGTTGTTGGCCACGAACATTTCTAAAATAGTCATAATTAAATAGAATAGGAGTAC
>JAHHQS010000049.1 GCA_020026285.1 Parabacteroides sp.
TGTTAACTTCACGACATGTTTTCATGTATGTTGCTGTTCATGTATTTAGCCTGATTTAATCGGTAACTTTAAGAGTATTCAATTGTTTCATAATGAAAAATATTCAGCCAAAAGGTATTATTTGTTCGGATTTTATTTGTACTTTAGCCATGTCTGATGAAGATTTATGAACTTTTATATGCAACACTAAGTTAAGTGAATCTTCAGACATAATAAAGCACAGGGTAATATATGTATTATAACTCAGTGATTTAAATTATTTCTGGTAAAAACTGTTGTGGATTTAAGGTCGAATTAAAGGGACGAAAGGGTAGTGGATAAATTTAGTTTCAGTCAGCTCTATACGCAGTATTACAAACGTTCCTTTATGTTTGTAAAATCTTATGTGCGTGATGAAATGATTGCAGAGGATATTGCATCAGAGGCATTGATTCAATTGTGGGAAAGCATGAAGGTAGAAGAAGTAAAGAATCCGTTAGCCTTATTAACAACTATTCTGAAAAACAAATCTCTGAATTATTTGAAGCATCAGGCTATAGAATGGGAGGCAAAGGAGAATATTTCTGCTAAACAAATGCGAGATATGGATTATCGTATGTCCTCGTTGGATGCTTGTGATCCGAATGAAATGTTTTCATCGGAAATAACGCATATATTGAAGGAAACTTTGGCTTCAATGCCAGAGCAGACTCGTCGTGTGTTCATCATGAGTCGCTATCAGCAATTACCTGTAAAGGAGATTGCTGACAAATTGAATATTACACCTAAAACAGTAGAATATCATATAACCAAATCTTTAAAAGTACTGCGTATTGCTTTAAAAGATTACCTGCCATTTTTCTATTTCATGTTTATGAATTGAGATTTTTTGTTGATTCCCTGGTTGTTACGTAAAATAAATTAACGTTGAGGTTGTCTGTTGACAGATAATGAATACGATTGAGTAATAATCTCTTTTTGATAAAAGATCAAAAAAATCAAGATTGAAATGTTATATCGTAGAAATATGATTCTTATATTTGTTATTCGTAATTGAAAGCTTTTGTTTTTAGATTAAAAGACTATTCGATTTAATATTCATGAGACTGCAGAATTAAATTGAATTTTGGATGGTTATTGTGGAAATGGTGAATGTAGAGTAAAAGATTGATAAGAATATATATACTGTGTTAGGGGTATTTTATTTTTGTTCGTCATATTAAATGTAAGGAGAATAATTGTTGTTTTTGCTTATAAATCGATATGAGAAAATCTTAAATATATAATTATAGTATATCATGAAAAATTATTTTAAAGTAGCATTGCTTTCGTTAAGTGTGCTTTGCTCTTGTCAGTCAGATGGATGGCAGGATTTATTCAATGGCAAAGATTTGTCAGGATTCAAACAATTAAATGGAAAAGCCCCATATCATGTTGAAGACGGTTGTTTGGTTGGAACCACAAAAGCAGGAGAACCTAATAGTTTCTTAAGTACCGAACAGCTTTATGGCGATTTTATTCTGGAATTTGAAGTATTATGTGATCCATCTATGAATTCAGGTGTTCAGTTTAGAAGTGAAAGCTTGCCTGAATATAATAACGGACGAGTTCATGGTTATCAATGTGAAATAGACCCGTCTGATCGTGCTTGGAGTGGTGGTATTTATGATGAAGCCCGCCGTGGCTGGTTGGTTCCATTGACTAATAATCCTGAAGGAAGAGCAGCTTATAAGAAAACAGGATGGAATAAATATCGTATCGAAGCTGTAGGTAACAATATGCGTATTTGGTTGAATGGTGTTAATACTGCAAATTTGTATGATGATATGACTCCTAAAGGTTTTATTGCTTTTCAGGTTCATGGAATTGGTAATAATAAAGATAAAGAAGGTAAGGAAATTCGTTGGCGTAATATCCGAATAAAAACAGACGATTTGCAGGCTTCTCTTATGCAGGGAAAATTAGCTCCGGTTGTTAATAAAATACCAAATACATTAACCGAAGAAGAAAAAGCTGATGGCTGGCAATTACTTTTTGATGGAAAGTCAATGGATGCTGCCTGGAGAAGTGTGAAGGCTGATACATTCCCGAAACACGGTTGGACTATTGCTGATGGCGCTTTAACCTTATTGAATAAAAAAGGCGAACGTCATGGTGGAGATATTGTTACACGTAAAGAATACTCCGCTTTTGAATTGGCCTTTGAATTTAAGATTACAGAAGGTGCAAATGGCGGTGTTAAATATTTTGTTCAGGAAAGTAAAAAAGGAAATTGGGCATGGGGTTTGGAATTTCAAGTCTTAGATGATAAGAAACATCCGGATGCTAATTGCTACACAACTTTCCCTGGAAGTCGTACTGTTGCTAGTTTGTATGATATTATTCCTGCAACTAACAAACGTTTCAACGGACCAGGCCGATGGAATCAAGGTGTTATTAAAGTTTTCCCAAACAATCATATTGAACATTGGTTGAATGGATTTAAGGTCGTTGAATATGATCGTAAAACGGATGCTTTCCGTGAAAAGTTGAAAGGTAGTAAATACATGGGTAAAGGCTATCAGGAAAATGGTCCGTTCTGTGAGGAAGATCAAGGACGTATTTTGATTCAGGATCATGGTGATGTCGTTTCTTATAGAAGCATTAAGATTAAAGAATTGAAGTGATATGTCTTATAGATAAGATTTTATAAAAAAGTTCCCGATTATTCCACATAGGAAAATTGGGAACTTTTTTATTTGAAGAGCAGTATTAGTCTTTTTTTGTGAAAAAAGGTAGTTTTTTATTAGGGATTTTATATCTTGGATTGTCTTAAAAATAGTAGTTGAAATAGATTATATGGATAAGGAATTATTACAACGATATATAGAAGGATCTGTTACAAATGAGGAAGCCGAAAGAGTAGTGGATTGGTTGGATGAGGATGAGGAAAATGTCAAAGAATTTATGGCTTTACATAAAGTTTTTGATATTTCAGTAATGAATCAGTCTGTATTGCAGGAAACTCCAAAACGAAATATCAGAATACAGATGTATCCTGTTTTAAAGGAAGTATTGAAAGTGGCTGCTGTTGTTTTATTCGTTTTAGGATTTCAACAGTTAATCTCTGATAAGGACGATCAAAAAACAGAAGTTGCTGTAGTTAATAGTGCGGTTGAACCAGTCATTGCTTATCAGACCTTATATGTCCCTGCTGGACAGCGTGCGGAATTTATATTGCCAGATAGTACAAGAGTTTGGTTAAATTCAAAATCAGAATTAAAATATCCAACGACGTTTAGTGAAGAAAGTCGTTATGTAGAGTTGGTGGGTGAAGCGTTTTTTAGTGTAAAGAAAAATCCGGAAAGTCCTTTTGTCGTAACAACTCCAAATGTAAATGTTCAGGTATATGGAACAGAATTTAATGTTTCTTCTTATAAAGGAAATTCTGATTATGAAGTAGCTTTATTGGAGGGAAATGTCTGGTTACAAGGTCAAAAACTGGCTTATAAAATGAAACCGGGAGAAATGGTTAGTAAAGTGAATGGTGAATTTATAACCAAGAAAATACCAGACATGGATTATTTTAAGTGGAAAGATGGAATAATTAGTTTTTATAAGGAACCTATAGCCAAAATCATGGATAGACTATCTCTTTATTTCGATGTAGATATTCAGTATTCAAATCAGAACTTTTTACAGAATCAGTATACGGGGAAATTTCGTGTGAAAGATGGCGTGGAACAAGTTTTAAAGGTTCTACAATTGGAACATCATTTTTATTATAAATTGGATAGCGATAGGAATGTTATAAAAATTCATTAATATTCTTATTACGAATATCATATCCCAGATCTGTCTATTTGTAATTTATCTATTCCTAAGATAGATAATAGACAGCTATTGCCTGAAAGTCAATTAATCTTCATTCATTATTAATAATCATGAAAAATATTATTTAATTATAGCATTGGATTAATTGCAAAAAGATAGTAAGACTTATTCATTGTTTGAGGTCATTTTTTGCTTGTTGAGCGAGAAATGAGAAAAATCGAATCTTTTTTTATTATTAATCTCATATAATTATCAAGATGAATGTCAGAAATGTTATTACTCTTCTTGTTGTTGTATTGAATTGTTATTGTATTAATGCTCAAAATGATTATGGCGTTGATGAAGCAAATAACAAATTTCATCTTAAACAGGGAGTTCTAGGTGGTCACGAGAATTATAATTATCTATCTTTACAAGACCATCCTGATGTGAGTGGTGTCCCTTTAGGTGGAATAGGCGTTGGATATGTTAATTTATCTCCGAGTGGAGCTTTTACGCGTATTGGAATTAATAATATCCACGTGCCTATAAAACGATCTGATTTGTCTTTTTTCTCTTTGTGGACAAAGTCAGAGGGAAAAACACAAGCTGTTCGTTTGTTAAACGATTCTTCTGTAAAATATGGAATGCAGGGAATAAAACATACTCAGTATAGAGGCTTGTTCCCAACAATGGAACTTCAATTTCAAAATAATAATCTGGATGTTGTTCCTGCTATTAGAGCATATTCTGGATTGATACCCCACAATATTAAAGATTCTTCCCTCCCATTAGTCTGGTTTGAAGTGGATTTATATTCAGAAAAGGACGCAGAGGCTTCAATTGCTTTTTCATGGGAAGATTTTATTGGTTTATTTAAAGATGTTGAAGATATTTCTAAAATTGATAATGGGCAATTATTGAGTGATGGCAGAGCAGATCTAGTCAATGGAGAAGTGTGGCCTTATCATCAAAAGGAAGGAACAAGAACCAAATTTTATCAAAAAAACAATCTTCAGGGAGTTATTCAATATGCAACGGATAGTATTTGCCCTAAAAAACTGACTTTGCAGAATTATGTAAATAATGTATTCCTGGGTGTCGTAGGAGAAAAGGATGTTACTTATTTGCCTTCTTATAATTCTGATTCATCTGAAGACTGGAACTCTTTTGTATCCAATGGCTCTTTTAGTTCAGATGAAAATGTTGATGGAAAGTTAAGTCCGGAAGGAGGTGAATCTTCTGCATCAGCTTTAGCTGTAAAGGTAAATCTTCAGGCAGGTAAAAAGAAAACAGTCCGTTTTGTATTATCATGGTTCGCTCCTGAATTGCATATTGATCCAGCTAAAATGCCTATAGGTAGTTATTGGCCTTGTGGTGCTGATTATAATAAATACTATCATAATTATTTCAAATCTATTGATGAATTGCTTCAGTATGGAATGAATCATAGAGATCGAATACTGAAAGATACTCAAGAATGGCATAAACCTGTATTGAATAGCACTTTGCCAGACTGGTACAAGTTTAAACTGATCAATAGTGGTTATGTTATTTATACCAATATGGTATTGGCTAAAGGTGGAGAAGTTATGGTGAATGAAGGAGCTATGGGAGGTTTTGCTGGGACTATGGACCAGCGTTTGAGTTCTCATCCTTTCTATCAGAAGTTCTTTACCCAACTTGATCGTTCTGAAATGAATATTTTTGCAGGATCTATAGCACCTGATGGTTATATACTTCATTTTATAGGACATTATTATGTCGGATTTGGTAGTTATGATGGAAAAGTTCCAACAGAAAGAGGCTGGATGGTTGATAATAGTTCTGGTTGGATTATACAATTGTTGAAAGATTATGAACAAACAGGAGATTTGGAGTACTTAAAGAAAAATTCAGACAAGGTTAAAAGAGCCATGAAATTCTTGTATAGCAGAATGCCTGAAGATTGTTCTATTCCTGTTGGTCCAACAACTTATGATGATTTTACTCATCCGCCTTTGTATTCTTATTATGCTGGTGTCTGGTTAGCTACATTGAAAGCTTATGAAGCAATGGGAGTGGCTTTGAAAGATCAAAGTATTATTGATGAGGCAAGAAAACAATTTGAAATATCTCAGAAAGAAGCTTTGAAGAAATTATGGAATGGTCGTTTCTTTGCTTATGGATCAGAGGTTGATGGCTCAAAACGTCTGGATAATGTCTTGTTTACAGGTCAGCTGGCTGGTCAGTTTCTGAGTAGATATTGTGGTTGGGGGGATGTTTATCCAATGGATATCGTAAAATCTTCTATTGTCTCTCAGTTTAAAATTTCATTATCAAAATCTGTTGATTATTATGCAAATAAAGTTTGGGATATGACTTTGAACAGAGGTATTGATAATAAAGGATCTCAGTGCTGGCCTTTTTATTTGGAAAGCTATACAGCTATGGCTGGTATGCAAGCCGGTTTTTATGCTGATGGAATGGATATCATGAGACATATTCAGTTGGTTCATTTGCGTAATGGATGGACATGGACTCAGAATTTATGGAATCCAAGTGATATTACCTATATGACAGCCCCTGTAACTTGGTTCTCTACAGATGTATTGGCAGGATCTGGTCTTAATCTTCCTGGAAAGGAATTAAGATTGGCTCCTGTAGTAAGTGGAGAAGAGGAAGTTCGACTGCCTGTCTATTTTCCTGATTTTTGGGGAGAGGTTTATGCTAATCCAAAAACTCATCAATTAACTTTTACTGTAACCAAGCAGTTGAATGATAAAAATCTTTCTATAAACCGTATTATTTCGGAACCTATGGGTAGACCTTCAGCCGAAAGAAAGGTGATAGATATTAAAGATTTTAAATTGAAGGAAGGTAATCATATTGATTTAAGTCGATATTGGGATCAGATTGTGAATTGTGAATTAGAATCACCTGTATTACCTCAAGCGGATCAATGTGAATTTCGTCATGTTGCTTTGCCTTAAATATGAAATTTCGATAAGGTTAAAAAGGGAACAAGAAATAACGGGTTGTCAAAACCCGTTATTTTTTTGTTTTTTAACAGTGTAAAAACATGAGTTTACGAAATAAAACGAAAATATTACAAAAAATAACAATTTTAGCATTAGGGGTTTTTGTTTTTCAATTGTCATACACTCGTGAAAGCCGGAAAAACCCAGTATGTTTTGGCTTTATGTAAAAACATATAAAAAGAGAATAGCTTATGAGGAAGGTTTAGTGAAAGAGAACACAAAAACCGGATTATGCTGCAACATAACCCGGTCAAAAAAAATGTCAGTATTCTGATGAATGTTAAAATTTTAAATACCAACAATTAATTTCAACAAAGTTATGAATAAAAAGTTGATCAAGGTGTCAAATGCCTTGTTGTTAACCGAATTTAAACATATTTTTAAAATAATGAAGTTAACGTCTTTATTTGGAGCAATATGTGTATCTTCAGCTTTTGCTGCAAATGTGAATTCCCAGACTATGCGTGTTAACATTAATGCTAACGGACAACAAACAAAGGAAATCATTAAGCAGATTGAAGATCAGACAGATTATCTTTTCGTATACAATAGTGATAAAGTTAATTTGAATAATCGAGTAACTGTAAATGTTAACAACGAAACAGTTGCAGAGGTTTTAAACCAAATGTTTGCCGGAACAGATATTGCATATGCTGTTCAAGGAAACAATATTCTTTTATTGAAGAAAGATGCAATGATTCAACAACAAGCTAATGTTGTTAAAGGTACAGTTGTTGATGAAGCAGGTATTCCAATTATTGGAGCTAACGTAATCATTAAAGGTACAACAAATGGTACAATTACTGATATGGATGGTAATTTCTCTTTGGAGGCTGAAAAGGGTGCTACTTTGGTTGTTTCTTATATCGGTTATACTGATTACGAAGTAAAAGTTAGTAATCAGAAGAATCTGTCAATTACATTGAAAGAAGATTCGAAAGCATTGGATGAAGTCGTTGTTGTAGGTTATGGTACACAAAAGAAAGTTACTTTGACTGGTGCCGTTTCCGCTATTAAAACAGATGAAATCGTCAAGACAAAGAATGAAAACGTTCAGAACATGCTTTCTGGTAAAATACCGGGTGTTCGTGTCGTTCAGAAATCTGCAGAACCAGGATCTTTCAATAACTCATTTGATATTCGTGGTATGGGTGACGCTTTGGTCGTTATCGATGGTGTCCCTCGCGACAACATGACTCGTCTGGATCCGAATGATATTGAATCATTGTCTATTTTGAAAGATGCATCAGCTGCTATTTATGGTGTGCGTGCTGCGAATGGTGTTGTTTTGATTACAACAAAGAAAGGTAAAGCTGGTCATGTAGAATTGGAATATTCAGGAAACATGGGATGGCAGAACCCTACAGGCTCTCCTAAGAGTGTGTCTGCTGTTGATTGGATGACTTTGAAGAATGAGTCAAATATGCGTAATATCAATGGTGGTATTCCTTCTTTCAGTCAGGAAGAAATCAACGATTATAGAACAGGTAAATTACAAGGTACAGACTGGTGGGGAGCTTGTATGCGTACTATTGCTCCACAGACTCAGCATTCTTTGAATGTTACTGGTGGTACAGAAAAATTAAACTACTTTATTAGTGGTGGTTATTTATATCAGGAATCATTCTTGAAGAGCAAGAGCTTGGATTATGATCGATTTAACTTACGTTCAAATATTACTAGCAAGGTAACCGATCGCTTGAGCGTTTCGTTGAACATGAGTGGTATCATGGATGAAAAGAATCAGCCATACGAAAGTGCTGCTTGGATTATTCGTGCATTCCAGAGAGCTCCTGCAAGACAGCCTATCTATGCAAATAATAATCCTGATTATTTGTTGAATGGTTGGATTGAAGGTGATAACCCTGTTGCTATGATGGATGCTGATCAGGTTGGTTATCAGACATTCAATAACAAATGGTTCCAGGCTTCTACAGATGTAACTTATGATGTTCCATGGATTGAAGGTCTGAAAGCAAAAGCAATGTTCAGTTATGACTATCAGATTGCTGATAACAAAATCTTCGAAAAGAGTTATAATCAGTATACTTATGATGCTGCTTCTGATACATATCAGACTCATCAGAGAGTTGGTGTAAGTAAGTTCACTAGAGAGCATTACTCAAAAGATGCATTATTGTATCAGTTGTCATTAAATTATAGCCATATGTTTAATGATGAACATAATGTAAACGGTTTGTTATTGTTTGAAGGTAGCAAGAGAAATGGCGATAACTTCTTTGCAAAACGTGAATTGTCATTGTTATTAGACCAGTTGTTCGCAGGTAATACTGTAAATCAGGAAGGTAATATGCGTACAGATGACGGCGCTTTATACAGACAAGCTAACTTGGGTTTGGTTGGTAAATTTGGTTATGATTTCAAATCTAAATACTTAGCTGAATTTAGCTTCCGTTATGATGGCTCTTCAAAATTTGGTTCCGGCGCTCAATGGGGTTTCTTCCCTGCAGGATCAATCGGATGGCGTATTTCTGAAGAAGATTTCTGGAAAGATTCTAAAATGTCATTCATCAACAATGCCAAGATTCGTGCATCTTATGGTAAGATGGGTGATGATAGAGCTTCTTCATATCAGTTTATTAATGGATATTATTATCCAGGAGGTGGCTTTGATGGTCAGGGTCAGTCTGGTACTGTTTTTGATGGTGCATTTGTTTCAGGTGCTGTAAGCAAAGGTTTGATTAACCCATTCATTACTTGGTACGTTTCTAAAACATTCGATATTGGTGCTGATGTTGAAGCTTGGAATGGTTTATTAGGATTGACTTTCGATTATTTTGCTAGAGATCGATCTGGTTTGTTAGCTACTCGTAATTTGAGTTTACCAGGAGTTGTAGGTGCAAGTCTTCCTCAGGAAAACTTGAATGGTGACTTCACTCATGGTGTTGAAGTTGAATTAAGCCATCGTAACAAAATTGGTGATTTCGGATATAATGTAAAAGGTATCTTCTCATTTACAAGAACCAAAAATACTTATCAGGAAAGAGGTCGTTCAGGTAACTCTTATGAAAACTGGAGAGACAATGGTAATGATCGTTTCGATGAAATTATGTGGGGTATTGAAGGTGATGGACAGTATAACAACTGGAATGATATTTTGAACTCTCCATTATATGCAGGAAATGGTACATTACCTGGTGACTATAAATATGTCGATTACAACGGTGATGGTATGATTACAGGTTTGGATCATCATCCAATAGGTTATAGAGGCCGTCCTATGATAAACTTCTCATTGAACTTGGGCGCTGAATATAAAGGATTCGATTTAAATGCTTTGTTCCAAGGTGCTGGTATGAGCTTCGTTCAGTATGTTGAACAGATTCGTGAACCGATGTGGGGTAATGATAATTCAAATGCTTTGGAATATTTCATGGACAGATGGCATCCGGTAGATCCGTTGGCAGATCCATGGAATCCAGCTACTCAGTGGGTATCCGGAGAATATGCATATGGTAAGAACTTATCTGATTTCAATTCAACATTTAACTTCTATAATGCGAGATATATTCGTTTGAAGAATATTGAATTAGGATATACATTCCCTACCAAATGGATTGAAAAGGTCGGTATGAATAATTTACGTTTATATGTTAATGCATATAATTTGTTTACAATTGATGGCGTAGCTTTGGACCCAGAACATCCTAATGATGAAAATGGAAACTTGTATCCATTGAACAGAACATTCTCTGTAGGTGTAAATGTTAAATTTTAAAATTTTAGAAAAATGAAATTATCAAAATATATTTTATTATTTGCATTGACTTTTAGTCAATATTCATGTATTGATCTAGATATCCCACCAATGAATATTGTTCAGGACGATGATCTTTTTACCTCTGAAAACGGTATTAAGAGTTATTTTGCTCGTTTATATTGCAATATGTTCATTGAAGATTTCAGATATACTTATGCCCGTGGTTTTAATAATTCATGGACTTTCCAACAGACTTCTGCTGTTACAGGTGAAGCCTTGAACCGAGATGTTGGTGGTGCTTCAACTGAAAATGTGCAAATTTGGAATTCTGCTTATCAGATGATTCGTGAAGTCAATTATTTCCTTGAAACATTACCAAAGTATGCTGCTAACTATACAGAATCTCAAATTAATCAATGGATGGGGGAAGCTTATTTCTTGAGAGCACATACTTATTATGCTTTAGCTAAGCGTTATGGTGGTGTACCTATTGTTGATAAAGTTTTGCAATATCCAGAACAACCTTTGGATGAATTAAAAATTCAGCGTTCTTCTGAAGAAGATGTATATACAAAGATTGAACAGGATTTTGATAAAGCTTATGAATTACTACCTGAAACAAGTTCTCTGACTCGTGCAAATAAATATACAGTTGCTGCATTTAAGTCTCGAGCTATGTTATTTGCTGGTTCTATTGCTAAATACAACGAAGTTGATTTGAAGGATAAGAAAGATAACGGTATTCGTTTATGTGGTGTCCCAAGAGATAAGGCTACATATTACTTCAAAAAAGCTTATGAAGCTGCAAAATTAGTGGAAGGACATTATTCATTATATATGAATGGATGGAAAGCTGATGACAAGAAAGCTCAGTGCCAGAATTATATTGATATGTATTGTACTGATGATAGTCCTGAAAATATCTTTATCAGACAATATAACTATCCTAACTCTGTACATGGATATGATGCATATAATATTCCTAGACAGTTCAGAACTAATGGATGGAGTACTTCAACAACTCCTACATTGAATTTTGTGGAATTGTTTGATGGTTTCCCTAAAGATGAAAATGGTCATATTATCACTTTAAGAGAGGATAATACATATAATCTTTATGATAATGTAACAGACTTGTTTAAAGATGCTGAACCTCGTTTGAAAGCTACTGTTATTCTTCCTGGTGAAGATTTCAAGGGTGAAACAGTAGAGTTATGGAGAGGTATCTATACAGGAAATGAAACTAAAAACATCAAGAGATTACAGAAGAGTTTTGATGTAATGATTAATTATGAAAACGACCCTGATTGTAAAGATTTGATTGTCTCTTCTCAGAGTGCAGAAAATCAGACAGTATATACATTGTCTAATGGACAGAAGATGAATGCTGGTGGTGGAAGTGGTTGTTTTTATGGAACAGGTGAATGTGCTTTCGCTGGATTTGTTGTCAGAAAATGGTTGAATCCAAATATGCCTCATTCATTAGTAATGGAAAGACGTTCAGAACAATCATGGTTGGAAATGAGATATGCTGAAGTCTTGTTGAATCGTGCTGAAGCTGCTTACGAATTACATGAAGAAGGTAATTCGGATGTAGATTACTTGGAAGATGCAGCTAAATGTATCAACTTGGTTCGTGAAAGAGCAGGTGCTAATCTGTTAGCAGGAAAAGCTGATTTGACTAAAGAAGTAGTTAGAAATGAACGTCGTAAAGAGTTGAGCTTTGAAAACAAGGCATTCTGGGATTTGAGACGTTGGAGAACTTATCATATCGAACAGAATACAACTCGTTATAGAGCATTATTCCCATTCTATGCAGACAAGGCTAACAAATGGTTCTTCGATGATAAATTGAATGATAAAATTTATACATTCGATACTCGTTGGTATTACAATCAGATTCCTAATGATGAAGTTGTCAAGAGTGATTTGACTCAGAACCAGGGTTACTAATTCTTTTTAAAATAAATTATAATGAAAAAAATAAATTATTTATTGTGCTTGTTTTCTTCTATCTTAGCATTTAGCTCTTGTACAAAATTTGATAATTACAAGGCTCCGGAAGAAACATTAAAAGGCCAGGTAATTAATAAAAATACAGGTGCTCCTCTTCAGACTGAAATGGGTGAAGGTGGTTTGCGTATTAAGTTAATGGAATATAGTTGGAGCGATTCCCCAACACCATTCTATTTTGGTGGTATGCAGGAAGGTAATTTCCAGAATACAAAAATATTCGAAGGTGAATATGGTATTACTGTAATGGGACCGTTCGTTCCACTACCTGAAGAAACACATAAGGTGAAAGGTGTTGTTGATTTGAAATGGGAAGTAGAACCTTTCTTGGATATCGAATGGGTTGGCGAACCTGTTATCAATAGTGATAAAACAGTAACTGTTCAGGCTAAGATTAAGAGAGGAACTAACAATCCTGACTATCAGCAGAGAGTTTCTGATGTTCGTTTCTTTGTAGTTTCTGGTGCTCCTTATGTCGGAGAAAACAATAAAGATGAACGTTATTGTGTATTCTATGGTGGTGACGAAGCTAATTCAATGGCGAATGGTCAAGTTTTGAAATTTACTACCAAAATGCCTTTGCAGTCAGGTTTTACTTATCGTTTGCGAGTTGGTGCTAGAATCGATAAGGATGTTGAAGGTACTCGTCGTTATAACTATAACGAAATGAAAACAATTGTAATTCCTTGATTTTAGTATTATAAATATGTTAAAGGGTACTCTGAATAAATATATTATTTTAGAGTACCCTTTTTTTGAAAATACAAATAACATGAAACAAATTTTAATTTCAGGTTTGGGGGCTGCTCTTGTTTTGATAAGTTGTCAGACTGAAAAAAAAGAAACTCTGGTTCAGCAGGAGGAGAGAATTGAAAAGACTGCTTTTCAATCAGGACAACCTTGGAGACCAACGATTGATAATCGTGCTGATGTGGCTATTGTTTATGGTGTTGGTGGTAATCCTTCTGATAAGGTAAACGATCCTTCTACTTTTGAAAATCGAGTACAGTCATGGAGAGATAGAGGTTATATTACTCATTTCATGACGGGTATCGCCTGGGGAGGTTATATTGATTATTTTACAGGTAAATGGGATGGGAAAGAACATTTGGATGAAGGTCAGGTAACCAAACAAGGTGATACTATCTGGCATGGTCGTATGGTTCCTTACATTGTACCTAGTAAGAATTACATAAAATATATACAGGAGGCTCATATAAAAAGGGTTATTGATGCTGGTATTGATGCCATTTATCTGGAAGAACCTGAATTCTGGGCTAGGGGTGGTTATAGTGAATCATTTAAAAGAGAATGGAAGGATTTTTATGGATTCGACTGGAGACCTCAGCATGAATCTGCTGAAAATACATATCTGGCAAATAAACTGAAATATCATTTGTATTATCGTGCCTTGAACGAATGTTTTACTTATGCAAAAGAATATGGTAAAACAAAAGGTATGGATGTTCGTTGTTATGTTCCTACTCATTCTTTGGTGAACTATGCACAATGGCAGATAGTCAGTCCTGAAGCAAGCTTGGCTTCCTTGCCTTGTGTTGATGGTTATATTGCTCAGGTCTGGACAGGTACATCAAGAGAACCGAATTTCTTTAATGGAATAAGAAAAGAACGTGTTTTCGAAAATGCCTTCCTTGAATATGGTTGTATGGAATCGATGACTGCTCCTACAGGAAGAAAAGTATTTTTCCTGACAGACCCTATTGAAGACTGGCCTCGTGACTGGGCTGACTATAAAAAGAATTATCAGGCTACGTTTACTGCTAAATTACTGTATCCGGATAATAACAATTATGAAGTAATGCCTTGGCCGGAACGTATCTATGAAGGTTTGTATAAAACGAGTCAAGATAGTAATGAGAAGACCAAAATTCCTCGTTTCTACTCAACACAAATGCAGGTTATGATCAATACATTAAATAATATGCCTTTATCAGAGAATCGTGTGAGCGGCTCAAATGGTATCAGTGTATTGATGTCTAACTCCTTGATGTTCCAAAGATCTCCACAACCTGTTGAAGGTTATGACGATCCTCAGTTGTCAAACTTTTATGGTCAGGCTTTCCCTTTCCTGAAGCGTGGTGTCCCTGTACATTTGATGCATATAGAAAATGTCTCTTATCCAGAAAACTGGAAAAATACAAAAGTATTGTTGATGAGTTATTCTAATATGAAACCATTGGATAAATCCGCTCATCAATATATAGCAGACTGGGTTAAGAATGGCGGTGTGTTAGTTTATAGCGCTACAGATAAAGATCCATATCAGCATGTATTGGAATGGTGGAATCAGAATGGTAATAAATACAATACTCCGTCAGAACATTTGTTTGAATTGATGGGATTGGATAAAAATCTGAAAGAAGGTGAATATACTGTTGGTAAAGGTTCTGTTCAGATTATCCGTCAGGATCCAAAAGATTTCATTATGAATGTAAACGGCGATAAGAAATATGTTGATGTCGTTAAACATTTGTATGATACTAAGGCTAATAATGGAGAATTAAAGTTCAAGAATAATTTCTATTTAGAGCGTGGAATCTATGATTTGGTTTCTGTTCTAAATGAAAGTGTAAGTGACGACCCTTATGTTTTGAATGGTCTATTTATCGATTTGTTCGATCCTGAATTACCTGTGCTTACAACGAAAATTGTAAATCCGGATGAACAGGCATTCCTGATCAATCTTGATAGAGTAGAAGATAAAACAAAACCTCAGGTATTGTGTGGTGCCGCACGTGTTTATGAAGAGGAAGTAGGTAAATCTTCTTATGAGTTTGTAGCAAAGAGTCCAATCAATACAACTAATGTAATGAGAGTGTTATTACCTTCAAAACCAAAATCTGTTGAAGTAACAGATGCTGATGGAAGGAAATTGACTGAAGCAACATTCAGTTGGGATGAAAACAGTAAGACTTCTTTGCTGAAATTTGAAAACAGTCCTGAAGGAATTCATGTAGCTTATGAATGGTAAATATTTATAGGCTTTCTGTTAGAAATTAATTTATCGCAGACTAAATAGATAATTCTGCACAATATGATTGCAGAATTATCTATTAAATCAAAATACTATTCAAAACCTTATGGTCTCGTATGAATCTTTAATTATTAATAGCGAGACTCTTTTATTAAATCATAATATATCATTTAGATGAAAAATATAAATATCAAATCAAAATTGAATATATCTTGCCAGTGGATGTATTATTTGTGTCTTCTGTTGTTCTTAACTAATTCTTTTTTAGGTAAGGCTGAATCTTATGATAACAGATATGGATGGCCAGCAATGAAGACTCCAAAAGGTTTAATCATTTGTAATGAAACCGAAACTTTAGAAGAAGCAATGTTGCTTGAATCATTATCAGGTCTGGCAGCCAAAGCCGTTAACGAAAACAGATTCAGTGAAATGGTCTGGATGGATATAGATAAGTCAGGTTTTAGTGAATCATATGGTTCTATCCTTAAAGAAAGTGTGAAAGCTGTCAACATCAAGGATTTCAAACGAATGAATGTATGGGAACTGCTAACTTATCTGAAAAAGAAAGGACTTGTTAAAGGTTACGTTTTGTATAATATGGATGATGGTAAGGGAGAATTCGATAATTCCAGCAATGTAGCTACTGTTTATGCTTCATTGTTATCAGGTGTTTTGATAGATCATTCATTGGAAGTCAAGGCTCGCCAATATGGTTTGAAAATGCTGAAAGATGCAACTAAGGAAACATTGACTGAATGTTTCCACAAAAACAAGAGCAAACTGAATAATGCAACAGCTTTAAGCATCAGACCGTATGTTCATAATTTACGTGATTATGCGATAGCTCATAAGTTGATGCTTTATAGTGACAATCATGATCTGGCTAATGAAGTTCTGGAATGGGTTAAACCTCTTACTCCGATTCTTGGATGGGGTTGTGGTGACGAATATGATGGGACCAGTCTGGTTTCGGAATGGGGACATTATAATACAGCCAGTGACTGGTGTTATAACTTGCCTTTCATCTCAGCAGCTGCTCCTTCTGTGAAATTGGAAAAGGCAAAGGAACTTTCTCTGAATCAAATCAATTTTGCAGATACCAGCTATGTTCACTCTTTCGTAATGAGTGATGGTGATAACATGCAGTGGACTATGGGCGTTTTTGCAAGAAGTCCGATTTATGCAGGTAATGAAAAGGCGAAAGATACAGGTGTCACCTGGACTATCTGTCCGATTAACTTGTCTGTTATTTCACCAGTTTCATGGAATGAAGCAGTGAAGAAACAAAGTCCTAAGAACTCATATATCGAATATGGTGGTGGCTACCAGTATCCGGATTTATTTGCCATCAAGCGTCCTAACAGAAAAGAACTTTTGCGAGAGTTTGCTCGTCGTGTCAACAAACACATGAAAGATCTGGATGTGAAAATTTATGGTGCTTTGTTTAAGGATGTAGACAGTAAGGAAGCTCAGGAAGCTTTGCAGATTTATGTAGAGGAAATGGAAGATATTACTGGTATCATTGCTATTCAATATTTCCCTTATGAATTGGGCAAACAGGTTTACTGGTTTAAAAACAAGAAAGGTATAGATATTCCTGTTGTTACAGCCGACTATTCTATCTGGAATGAAGTTCGGGCTGATCGTCCAAATGCAGGTACTCCTGAATATGTAGCTTCTTTGATTAACAGAGATGCTTTGTCAAACAATAAATATTCATGGACTATTGTTCATGCCTGGTCTGATTTTGAGGAGACAAGTAATCTGACTCCGCTTCCTGCAATAGGGATGAATCCTGTAATGACTTCGGAATCTCTTTTGATGAAGAATATTCGTACTGTTTCGTTGAATGAATTGTTGTGGAGAGTAAGAATGCTTCATCGTCCTGAACAGACAAAAAGTTTGATGAAATAAAACAGATTAATTAAAAAATCTTTCTGATCATATCAAGAAAGGTTGGTTAATAAAGGAAAAGAGTTGAATCTTACGAACAGGATTCAACTCTTTTTTGTTCTTGATGGTATCTTTATTAGCAAAGATATTACATGATGAGCATTATTCATTCTCGTCCCAACTTACAGCAAGTCCTGAAGCATCAGGTTCAAAGTCGGTAGGACTCACAAAACCTAATTTGATTTTTTCACCGGCTTTCATACGGTCCCACACCATTCTTTCAGCTCCTTGATATTCGTATCGGTCGAAGATGGTTCCATCAGCAACGATTCTAGGATCCTGTTGTTCCTTCAATCTGGCGAGAAGTTCTTTTCTCATTTTGTCTTTTAAGGCAGCATACTCTTTTTTATTAATCAGATTGGTCATGCAATCGCGATCCTTCCGGATATTATACATTTCTTCAGAATCACGTTTTCCAAACGACAATTTCCAATAATATTCTGTTTCTGGATTTCTTCTGCTTTGAATAATCTCTGTCTTGGTCGGACCTCCATCTACATTCAGATAACCTGTAACCGGATTCCCTGCCGGCCAGCGATTCGTTTCAAAATTCATCAGATACAGATAATCGCCGCGGATTAATCCTCTGATTGGATAACCTTGATCGTGGGGTCGTCCTACGTCATGTCGTTCTTTCCCTATCATGACAAAATCACGGTCAATCTCTTTCTTGTTCTCGGTCAATAAGTCAACAAAGCTTCTTCCGGTGATGGCATGCATACCCGATTTCTCTTCTGTAACATTGGCCAGTTCAAGGAAGGTCGGAGCAATATCAATTACACTAATTTTATCCCGGACTTCTCTACCCGGCTTTTTAATACCGTTCTTCCACATAACCGCGAAAGGAATGTGATTGGAATATTCATATTCCTGACCTTTACAACGCGGAAAAGGCATTCCATGATCGGCAGTAACCACTACAATGGTATTATCCAGTTCTCCGGCTTCTTCCAGATACTGAAGGATTCGTTCGAGGTGATGATCAAAATGTTCCAGTTCTAGTGCATAATCGAGCATATCCGTTCGTATCTTTTCATTATCGGGCCAGAAAGATGGAACTGAGTCAATCTGATTGATATTCTTTCCAGCTTTCAGCGATGAGGCAAACTCATACCCTCGATGAGGTTCAAGGGCTCCGTACCAGAAACAGAAGGGCTTGTCTTTCGGACGGTTATCGAGGAATGCTTTAAAATTGGATGCATAGTCAATATTAGAAATTCCTTTGGTTGGAGATTTCAATTTCAGATCGTTCCATTTCTTTCCGGTGATTTCTCTGTCTTTACCTTCGGCATTACGGGCAAAACCAGGTCCCCATCCTTTACCGGTAAAGCCTATACAATATCCGTTGTCGGCCAAAGCTTCCGGATAAGATTTGAATTTAGATGGGAACTTTGGCCAGTGATTACAGGCTTCTTCTAATTGCCAGGAATTTCGCCCCGTAATAATAGCGGCGCGTGATGGAGCCGATTTTGCGTTACAGGTATATGCCTGTTGGAAGAGTATTCCATTTTTAGCAACCCTGTCGAATCCTGGAGTATTTACCCAAGGAGTGCCATAAGCGCTCATATGTGGATAAGAAACATCGTCGGCAATACAGAATAAAATATTCGGTTGTCTGACATCTTCTTTATCAGTACAGCTTGTCAGTAGAAAAGTCAGTGATAACGGAATCAGCGACATGGGTGATATTACTTGATGATTATTCATAATAAGATACTTGATTATAATGGTTTCTACTTCATAAAGGTAGAAATAATATGACAATCTTTTAGAAAAATCGTTACATTTGTGAGGATTTGATCGAAAAAACCATAAATGGATAATGATAACTTTAAAATTTAGAGAAACATGAAAATCTTATCATCTGAAGTAATCGAAAAACATATTCAAATGTCGGGAATGGTGGATGAAATGGCAAAAGCTTACCTTATCTTGAGAGATAATAAATCTGTCATGCCGGTTCGTACAATTACGGACTTTGGAGAAGGAAACCCTCTGATGTTTTTTAAACCTGCGTGTGATAATACGAATGGCCAGGTTGCAGTCAAATTATTGAATCAGTTGAAGCAGACAAGCAAGGAAGGTTATCCGACGATTCAGGGATTGGTATTGCTTCTGGATGGACAGAAGAATGAGATTCTTTCCATTATGGATGGACGAATAATAACTGCAATGCGTACAGGTGCCGCTTCGGGTCTGGCTACACGTTGGCTGGCTCGTGAAGATGCCAGAGTCTTGGTCGTATTTGGTGCCGGAGCTCAGGCTTATACTCAGATCAAAGCCGTGTTGGCTGTGCGTAATATCCGGAAGATTATTGTTTTTGATTTGTATGAGAAGGCTATTGATAAATTAATCTCTTATTTCGGATACTTGAAGGATGTGGAGTTCGTGAAAGCCAAATCGTTGGATATGCTGGGTGAAGCTGATGTCATCTGTACGGTGACAAACTCATCAAAGCCTTTGTTTGAAACAAAATATCTGAAGGAAGGTGTTCACATCAATGCTATAGGTTCCTTTGCCAGAGGAATGCGTGAGATGCCGGATAATGTTTATGAGGATTCTTTTTTGTTTGTTGATCATTATGATTCCTGTTTCTCAGAAAGTGGTGATGTTATTTTCCCTAAAGAGAAAGGATATATCAATGAGAATAATTATAAAGGTGAAATTGCTGATCTGCTGAGTGGAAAGATTCCGGGAAGAGATAGTACAACTCGTAGAACTATCTTCAAGAGTGTAGGTGTTGCAACTCAGGATTTGGTGGCTGCTCAGTATATTTATTCGAAAGCAGTGGAAGAAGGCTTCGGACTGGATGTGAATTTTTAATAAATAGAAGAAAAATGAGTAAACCACTAAGTATCTTCAATGAAATACTGGGGCCGGTGATGCGAGGTCCTTCCAGTTCGCATACGGCTGCAGCATATCGAATAGGTTTGCTTTCAATGCAGATCTTTGGAAGGAAACTGAAAAAGATGATAGTAGAGTTTTCAACCAAAGGTTCTTTGCCTACCACTTATAAAAGTCAGGGTTCTGAAGTGGGACTCCTTTCCGGTTTGATGGGTATTCCTATGGAGTCGGAAAAGGTCATGAATGTCGTTTCCTTGTTTCATGAAGCTGGATTGGAAACTGAGATTGTTGTAAATGATGATCCATGCGATCATCCGAATATATATAATCTGACATTGATTGATCCGGATGGTTATTCCATGAAACTGACAGGTGTTTCTACCGGTGGAGGAATGATAAGAATCACTCGTATCAATGATAAGGAAGTAAACATAGAAGGAGATCAGACAGAATATATAGAAGGAATAGGAGAGATTCATCCAATCTTACCGATTCCTTATTCTGAAAAAGCCACTCTTCCGTTTACGAATGCAGCCGAATTTGAGAAACAGTTGAAAGAAGATACTCCAATCTGGAAACAGGCTTTGGAATACGAAGCACTTCGGGGAGGAATCTCTCAGGAGGAAGTATGGAAAGTTGCTTCTTCTATCCTATCAGTCATGCGTTCTTCGTTGAATACCGGATTAAGCGGAACTGATTATAAAGACCGTATTTTAGGTCAGCAGTTCCATCTGATTGATCAGGGAGTGAAAAAGAATAAACTGATTCCATCGCCATTGATTAATCGGATAGCTAAATATGTATTGGCTATTATGGAATGTAAAAGTTCCTTTGGTGTAATTGTGGCTGCTCCTACAGCCGGATCTTGTGCTGTTGTTCCAGCAACCATTCTGGCTTGTGGAGATGAATATGGTTTTACCGAAGAAGAAATGACTCAGGCTTTACTGGCTTCCGGATTAATAGGCTTGTTCATAGCTAAAGATGCTACTCTTTCAGCTGAAGTTGGTGGTTGTCAGGCGGAATGTGGAGCCGCTTCCGGTATGGCTGCAGCTGCTGTTGTTCAGTTGATGGGAGGAACAGCTCGTGAAGCATTACAGGCTTCGTCTTTTGCCTTGCAGAATATCCTGGGCATGATATGCGATCCGATTGCCAACCGCGTGGAAGCTCCTTGTCTGGGAAAGAATATCATGTGTAGTGTAAATGCTGTCTCTGCTGCCAATATATCATTGGCCGGAGTCGATACTTTGATCCCATTAAGTGAAGTGATTCAGACAATGGATAAAGTGGGAAAATCTATTTGTCATGAATTGAGATGTACCAGTCTGGGAGGATTATCGGTCTGCAAGACTTCTTTGGAAATCATGAAGAAACTGGAGCATGAAGCTGATTGAAGGCTTGATCTGTTCCTGTGAATAATAAGATGGAATTATATAGAAAACTGAAAAAATAGAATCATGAGGAGTAATAAGATAATAGGTGTATCAGCTTTGTTCGGAGCTTCTTTAGGAATGACTTTTGCTGAAGAGCGCCCCAATTTTGTATGGATGATGACAGAAGATGTTGCTCCTCATTTTGTTGGATTATATAATCAGGGTGTTGGAGCTCAGACTCCGAATGTAGAAAGACTTGCCCGTGAAGGTCTTGTCTTTAATAATGCATATAGTAACGCACCTGTCAGTTCGGTAGCCCGTTCTACATTGATTACCGGATGTTATGCACCACGATTAGGAATAAGTCTTCACCGGAAATTGGAAGAGGTTCCATTGCCGGAATCTTTAAAGATGTTTCCTTCTTATTTGCGTCAGGCAGGTTATCATACATCGAATGCTGCCAAAACGGATTATAATTGTTTCCTGGATGAAACAGCCTGGGATGTGGTTCATGGAAAAATAGGAGAGTGGAGGAATCGAAAAGATAAGAATCAGCCTTTTTTCTTTGTCCGGACAAATGGAGCCAGTCATGAAAGTTGTCTGCATTTCAAACCGGAAAAGACGAAAGATCATCCGACAAGGCATTCCACGGATCAGGTGAAACTATTGCCGAATCATCCGGATACTGAATTATTCCGATATACTTATGCCACTTTTTATGATCATGTTCAAAAAGTAGACGAGGAATTGGGTAAGATGATTGATATGCTGGAAGAGGATGGGGTGTTGGATAATACTTTCATCTTCTATTTCGGTGATAATGGTGGTTCATTACCTGGTACAAAAGGATATACTTATGAAACCGGATTGAAAGTTCCCTTAGTAGTTTATATCCCGGAGAAATGGCGGAATAAGATTCCACTACCTATTAACAGCAGGGTGAATGGTTTTGTCAGTTTTATGGATTTCGGTCCGACTCTTTTACATCTGGCCGGAGTGAATGTTCCCAAAGAAATGGATGGAACACCATTTTTAGGAACAGATATTTCTAGTAAAAAGATGGATAAGCGGGATATTATTTATGGTTATGGCTCCCGTTTCGATGAACTTTATGCTTTTAATCGAACTGTTCGAAAGGAAAATCTGAAATACTCTCGTAATTTCATACCTTATCATAGTAAATCCTTATATGCTACTTATCGATATAAGCAGGCTGCTTTCAGAGAATGGAAAGACTTGTTCGAACAGGGGAAACTGAATGATATTCAATCTGCATTCTTCCGACAGCAAGGACCTGAGGAATTATATGATCTCTCTGTTGATCCGTATGAAACCAATAATCTGGCTTCTAATCCTCAATACAAATCTGAATTGCAGAAGATGAGGAAGCTATTACGTAACCATATGTTAGAACAGAATGATTTAGGATTGTTTCCGGAAAGTGTCTGGCTGGAGGAAGGGAAGAAAGCTCCTTCTGAATATGGAAAGAGAATGCATAACCGGATGATTCGATTGATGGATGTGATAGATTTGCAGACTAAGCCAAAGGATAAAATAGTTGAGGAAGTCCGTCGTGCTCTTCAGGCTTCCGATCCGGTTGAACGTTACTGGGCGTTGACAGCTTGTGTATGGCATGGACAGGTTGCTTTCGATATAAAGGAACTTGTCGAGAATATCTATAAAACAGATCACTGTATGTTTGTACGGAGTCGTGCTCTGGTTTGTTTGTCTCGTATGGGAAAAGATAATCTGATAGAAAGTATGAAACAAATCTTGCAACAGACAAAGACAGAGGCAGAAGCTTTGCAGGTTCTGAATGATGCGGCTTATCTGAAAGAATCT
>JAHHQS010000005.1 GCA_020026285.1 Parabacteroides sp.
TTAATTTCACATTCAGGAAAAACTTTTTTTATTCCACGAGTAATAGCTTCTGTCAGCTCTATAGAAGAAAGAGAACCTTTAAAAGAATCTATAGCTATAACGACTTTTTTCATACCTTCCAATTATGTGATTAACAAAAAAACGCAGCAGTCACAATATTGACTGCTGCGTTCCATATCTAAAAAAACTATATGGTAGAGTTCTGATTATAAACCTTTACCATGACAGTTCTTATATTTCTTTCCGCTTCCGCATGGACACAAATCGTTTCTTCCTACACGCTTTTCAGCACGAACAGGAGTATGAGCAACTTCTTCGCTACCTTCACTACCTGGTCTTTCAGTACGATACTTACTCATGTCTTCACCTTCTTCTTCCTGAGCCTTCTCTATCTGCAAACGCTGACGAGCTTCGGCTGCTGCCTGAATTGCTGCCGCCTGCATAGCTGCATTCTGAGCCTGCATAGCTGCACGGCGAGCTTCCATCTCTTGAACTTCTTCTTCAGACGGAACAT
Organism: Parabacteroides sp.; assembly: GCA_020026285.1. The sequence goes on from JAHHQS010000005.1 coordinate 515, forward strand.
GAACAGGAATCTGACCACGCATCAAGATAGCAACAGTCTTACGGTTCATAACATCCACCATACTCTTGAACAAGTTGTAAGATTCCAACTTGTAGATCAAAAGAGGATCTTTGTGTTCGTAACTTGCATTCTGTACAGAATGACGAAGTTCGTCCATCTCACGCAGATGTTCTTTCCAAGCTTCATCAATAGTAAGCAATACGGTTCTCTTCTGGAAAGCCTTAACAATATTCTTTGATTCTGATTCGTATGCTTCTTTCAGATTACAAGAGATATTGTACATACGCTTACCATCAGTAATAGGAATCATGATGTTTTCGTAAGCTTCACCCTGCTGTTCATAAACTTGTTTGATAACCGGATTAGCTACTTGAGTCATCTTTTCCATACGCTGCTTATAAGTAGCCAAAACTTTTTCAAACAACTTGTCTCCAAGTTCATTTGCTTTCATTCCTTTGAATTCATCTTCAGAGAACGGAGCTTCCATTGCAAATGTCTTAAGCAACTCCATCTTGAATCCTTCATAATCCAAAGAATCTGCAAAGTCTTCAGCTACAGCAATTGAAGTATCATAAATTGTATTCAATACATCCAAGCCGATACGTTCACCCATCAAAGCATGACGACGGCGAGTATAGATTACATTTCTCTGAGAGTTCATAACATCATCGTATTCCAGCAAACGCTTACGAATACCGAAATTATTTTCTTCAACCTTCTTCTGAGCACGTTCAACAGATTTGCTCAACATTGAATGTTCAAGAACCTCCCCTTCTTTGAATCCTAATTTATCCATCAGTCCGGCGATCTTTTCAGATGCAAACAAACGCATCAAATCGTCTTCCAATGAAACAAAGAATACTGAAGATCCCGGATCACCCTGACGACCAGCACGACCACGTAACTGACGGTCAACACGACGAGACTCATGACGTTCTGTACCGATAATAGCCAAACCGCCAGCATCCTTAACTTCTTTTGAAAGCTTGATATCGGTACCACGACCAGCCATGTTAGTTGCAATAGTAACAGTACTACCCTGACCTGCCAAAGCTACAATTTCGGCTTCCTTCTGATGTAACTTCGCATTCAAAACATTATGTTTGATATTACGAAGTTTCAACATACGACTTAACAACTCTGAAATTTCAACAGATGTTGTACCAACCAATACCGGACGACCAGCTTTTGTCAATTCGACTATTTCTTCGATTACCGCATTGTACTTTTCACGTTTAGTTTTGTAAATACGGTCATTCATATCTTTTCGTGCAATTGGACGGTTGGTTGGAATAACAACTACATCCAATTTATAGATATCCCAGAATTCACCTGCTTCAGTTTCGGCTGTACCAGTCATACCTGAAAGCTTGTGATACATACGGAAATAGTTCTGCAATGTAATAGTAGCAAATGTCTGAGTGGCTGCTTCAACTTTAACACGTTCCTTAGCTTCAATAGCCTGGTGCAAACCATCAGAATAGCGACGGCCATCCATGATACGACCAGTCTGTTCGTCTACAATCATAACCTTGTTGTCCATTACAACATATTCATCATCCTTTTCGAACAAAGTATATGCCTTCAACAACTGATTGATAGTATGAACACGTTCACTCTTTACAGAATAGTTTGCCAGGATTTCATCTTTCTTAGCCTGCTTTTCTTCGTCTGTACCCTGCATATTTTCCAACTGAGATAATTCAGTTGCAATATCAGGAAGAATGAAGAACTGAGGATCGTTAGAATTACCTGTCAGCAAATCATAACCTTTATCTGTAAGTTCTACGCTATTATTCTTTTCATCGATTACCATGTAAAGTTCATCGGTAGCTTCATGCATATGACGCATGTTTTCAGACATGAAGTATTCTTCAACTTTCAACATCTGAGCCTTAATTCCCGGTTCACTTAAATATTTAATCAAAGCTTTATTACGAGGGAATCCCTTGAATGAACGATATAACTGGACTGTTCCTTCTTCAACCACCTTTGGATCGTCGCTAGACATCTTCTTTTTAGCTTCGATCAGGAATTTATGACAAAGTTCCTTCTGGGCATTTACAACAACCTCCACATTAGGACGGAACATTTCGAACAACTGTTCTTCTCCACGAGGAACAGGACCAGAAATGATCAACGGAGTACGGGCATCATCGATCAATACAGAATCGACCTCATCGACAATAGCATAATTATGTTTGCGCTGTACCAAATCCTTTGGACTTGTAGCCATATTGTCACGAAGATAGTCGAAACCGAATTCGTTATTTGTACCGAAAGTGATATCAGCCATATAAGCACGACGGCGAGCGTCAGAGTTTGGCTGATGCTTGTCAATACAATCAACAGATAAACCATGGAACATATATAACGGACCCATCCATTCAGAGTCACGTTTTGACAAATAGTCGTTCACTGTAACCACATGAACACCATTTCTAGTCAATGCATTCAAGAATACTGGCAAAGTTGCCACCAATGTCTTACCTTCACCGGTTGCCATTTCAGCAATCTTACCCTTATGAAGAACGACACCACCAAACAACTGAACATCGTAATGAACCATATCCCAAGTAATTTCATTACCACCAGCAATCCAGTGATTAGCATAAATAGCCTTATCGTCTTCTATACGTACAAAATCAAAACGAGTAGCAAGATCACGGTCAAAATCATTAGCTGTTACAACCACTTCCGGGTTTTCAGCAAAACGACGAGCAGTATCCTTCATGATAGCGAATACTTCTGGAAGAACTTCTTCAAGAACATCCTCCATCTTGTCAGTGATTTCTTTTTCAATCTTATCAACTTCTGCCCAGATTGCTTCACGTTCTTCAAGTTCCTTGCCATCAATACTAGCACGCAAAGAATCCACTTTGGCACGTTCATCAGCAACATAATCTTGAATACGTTGTTTAATTGCGTCAATATGGCCACGCAATTCGTCGTTAGATAGTTCTTTAATTGACGGATAAACAGCTTTCACCTTCTCCACATACGGAGTGATTTCCTTTAAGTCGCGCTGTGACTTGTTTCCGAAAAGCTTCGTCAAAAACTCATTAAATCCCATAATTTATGATATTGGCGGTTGTATTATTTCTTTTCCTTACATTAATTTTACAACCGGATAGTTAACTAATTAATTTTAATTACGAATAAAAAGCGGAATCGCTCTATATAAAATCGAAACTTTCTTGAAAAAAGAACATTATCTGCCAGTAGAAAGTTCGTAGAGCGGTAAAGATTGAGAAGCATTCGGTGGTCTAATTCTCAGGATATAAGTCACAGACGGAGCAATTTCAGTTGCTTTTATTTCACGATAGATACGCTCCGGCTTGATTCCATTACCCAAGAAAATCAGAGGTGTCTGCACCGCATTATTTCGAATTACCTTAACTTTTTCATTCGGATCATCCTTATTGATCTTCCAGCTAGGCTGAAGTTCAATAATCAAATCGCCACGTTTCAGATGATGTGTACCCTGACGAAACTCTGCTGTTCCTTCATTCCAGTCACCGAAGAGAAGACTATTATCGGTTGTGACGTGTTGCACGCCAGCAAACTCTTTCAAGAAAGCTGCAGCTTTGTTCTGAATTGTAGGCAGATCCAATTTAGCATCTTCAATAGCTTTACGATTCAAAAAGATCTGATTATCGTAATAACCCTTTACCCAATTAGTCTCCTGACCATACAATACCATCAGATACATATTCAACAGAGCCACACAACGTTTCGGATGAAATTCACCACCCATCACATGTGTATCCAACTCCTGTGAATATTCTTCTTCACTCTTATAATAACCACTTCCTGTAAAGACTACCAAAGTTTTCGACAAACCCACTTTTTTATCAATTGCATCAAGCAATTGCTCGATATCTTTATCAAGTTGTGAATAAGTATCTTGTATTTCGTGTGTATATTCCTTATTCATATTACCCCGATAGTTACCGGCGTAATAAGTCACCGAAAGCATATCCGGTGTAGTACGAGTTCCAAATCCCGCATATTCAAGGAACTGCATAGCCATTCTGTTAACTTCCTTATTTACGAAAGGTGTTGTTTTCAGACGCAAGTAACAATCAAGTTCCTTTTCTTTAAAAGTATATTTAAAAGGGATTTCGTCAAGAGTATAAGGGAAAGCATTTAACTTTTCCATTGGTAAAGAAGGAGTCCAAACCAGATTTTCCAAACGGGTTGGCCATGATTCTATACTTCCATTATATTTATCGACATACCAAGGAATACTTTTATAATAAGTGGTAGTTGCCCATTTTCCGTTCAGATTATCAATCCAAAAAGCACCATTGGCAGCATGACCAGCTGATAAAATGGCTGCTTCCACATTTGGAGCAATGGAATAGACATCACTTCGACCTTTTGATGCAATTTTCAATTCATCTCCTATAGTTGAACTGAAAAGAGCCTTAGGAGAATAATTCTCACGAGTAAAGTTTCCTAAATAGGCCGGATCCCACAGAATGGAAACTTCCTTCTCATTGTCGAAGTCATATTTCTTGTTAGATGAAATACCATTGAAACATGGATTAGAACCAGTAAACAAAGTTGCAAAGGCACTTGCTTCATCAATATTCGAAAAATCGAAACGAATATTCTGATAAACCTTACCTTCATTCAGCAAGCGTTTGAAACCTCTCTCCCCAAAAGTATTATAAAAGTATTCAATATAATCACCACGAAGCTGATCGACAGTTATACATACCACCAATTTTGGAACCTGCTGCTGAGCCTCCATATTGGTAACTGCCAAAATTGCAATTAGTGACGATAATATCTTTCTTACTTTTCTATCCATGTATTTTTTCTTTCTACAAATATCAGGCCAAACTGTTATTTCTTCATGATTTATTTTTCACTCCACCTTTATTTCTGCTTTCATTTCGTTTCTTTCCGGAACAAATATCCTTTTGATATTGCAAAGCCGGAACGCATCCAAAGCGTGAGTATCAGCGGAATAAATGCCGTATTGAAATGCTGAGGCAGGTAGAACCAAACCAATAACATCAGCGTAATCGCCGCAAAGTTAATAAAATGATAATAAATTACACATTTTCTAAGCTTTTTTACCAAATTAAAAAACACAACGAGTAGTTGAAAAGGATGCAACCATACCATTGTATAGTTTGGGCATGTACATGGATGTTCGGATATAAAGCTTAAAAAGAAGAGAATACAACCAGATAAACCGGCTACTAGAAACAAGACTATATCCAATCCTAAACAAGATTTATGATATCTCCATTCGTAATATGTCAAACCACTTGTTATAAGAAGAAGTAATATTGCACAAAACATGGGAGTAATCCATTCTGTTTCGGCTTCATCCGGTTCTGATTCGATGACTTCCGTATGACGGACCAATGGTCGGCTTGTTCCATCCTCTCCTATTATATGAGCCTTCGCTACTGCTTCTTTTAAATACTCTGGAAGGAAAAACATTTCATGCAGAGTCATAACACGATCAGTAGGACTTCCTAACGCCAAATCACAACCAAAAGTCAACCATGAATGATTACGTGTACAATGATTTATCACATCTCGGAATGTCAATGTCTCAGGTTTCCACTGATAATTAATCTCCCCTTCTACATTCTTCTCTATCAATACAGCCGGACGTGTGGCACAATTGTCAAAAAAGAAATTATATCGATATTCCCGATTCTCCGGCTGATAATTAACCAAAAGAGCATTCACTATTTTTTCCTTCTCCAACTGGGTCAGATTCAAGACCTGTTCAGTAACAGTACTTCCCCGCATCTGATATTCGGCAATATACCCATCATACTTCATGATTCCAAGCATATAATCGGTCTCACCTTTGGCAAATCGATAGATAAAATTTGGTTTATCAAAGCTGAATATTCCATAATTAAACACCCAATCTATTCGATTAGCCTTATCTTTCACTCGAATAGCGGCATGTCCATATAAAGTAAAGACTTCTCCTTCGTAAGGTGCACTTGTCAGCAAACTGACTTCGGCCTCAGAACTTAAATTCAAAGCCCCCAAAAATTCTATCTGTAAAAACAGAAAGGATATAATAAGGATAATATATTTCTTCATCTTATCAGTTTCTTTTGAATTTGCAAAGTAAATTCATTTCCATCACTCTCACAACTATCAATGTATAAAATCCGGCTCAATATAAGAGTAATAAAAGAATCTATACTATAATAGTATTCTCCTTTCGTAGGAAGTTTTTATCTTTCCTCCTTAGTGGAAAGACTTTTCCACTAGGGTGGTTCATCTTTTCCACACTTGTGGAAAGAGTGTTCCACCTGGGTGGAAAGGTAAATACCATGTATTGTCTTAATAAAAAAATCTGACATTAAGGAAAAAGTGAAGAATCTTCAGACAAATAACACTTTCAAAATCACTAAATCTTTCCACATAAATTTTGTCACATTTGTCGCCATGCTATTTTTCCTTTCCATCAATAAACATATAATCAACAATTTATATTATATTTGTTGCAATATTCATGAAAAGCATTACAAAAAGATGAAAAAGAACGATTTTTTATTTCTATTATTCGTGGCCGTATTATTTCTGCCATTCTTTTTAAGTACGGAACTTTATATCTGGTACAAAACATTCAACGCAGCCCACGGCATGATTATGAGTTTCCTTAAATTCGCCATTCTTTCAACTTTAGGAGAATGTCTGGGATTAAGAATCAGTACAGGTGTTTATAATCGTCCGGGCTTCGGGATTATTCCAAGAATGGTTGTCTGGGGTATTTTAGGGGTTGGCATCAGTATGGCGATGACTGTATTCTCGAAAGGAGTTCCTCAACTTCTGGTAAGTTTAGGCATGAATGATGCCGTAAAGGTAATGTCAGAAAATTTATCTTTTGATAAATTCATCGTAGCCTTATGTATTTCAATTGGGATGAATGGAATTTTCGCTCCAGTTTTTATGACATTTCACAAAATAACAGATATACATATCATACAGTGCGGAGGTAAGACAAACAGTTTAATAACACCTATTCCGATGACGGATATCATTACCAAACTAAATTGGGATGTACAATGGAATTTTGTATTCAAGAAAACAATTCCTTTCTTTTGGGTCCCGGCACATACTATAACATTTCTACTCCCCGAAGAAATGAGAGTTTTGTTTGCTGCTCTCTTAGGTGTGGCTTTAGGAATATTACTTGCAATAGCAGCACGAAAAAAGTAACAGACAAGTCATCAGATTTGGCGTATCTAAAAAATTGAAGCTTAATAAAATATTGAAAAGTCCCTTGTTTTTCCCATATTGTAAAGGGTAAAACAAGGGACTCTTTATTTCTGATATTTTCAATATTACTGCTTCACAGACTTGTTTTTTTTCACTTTAATAGAATCAAAACCCTCACCAAACACACCTATAACCAAACTCTGAGAAACAAAGGCTTTAGGATCTATTTCGTTAATAATTCGAAAGATTATACCAGACTGAGTAGCCTTAGCCAAAACAAACATCAATTTCTGTTCTTTTCCAGTATATAATCCTGTTGCATCTATAACAGTAACACCTCTATGTAACGCATTAATCGCTTTTCCGATCTCCTGATATTTCTGAGAAATAATAAAAAATTGTACCGATTGACGTGAACTGTTTATAATCTTGTCAATAACAAAACTACATACATATAACGTAACATAACCATACACAACTTGTCCCCAATCTTTTAAAACAAAATAGCTACAAGTAACAATTGTCATATTTAAAAGCATGATTATACGTCCTAAGGAAATATCATGATATTTATTAATAATTGCAGCAACGATATCAGTTCCACCTGAACTTCCATTTACGGAAAAAGCAATACCGATACCTCCACCGCAAAGAGTAGCACCGAGTACACACGACATAAATGTCTCATCCTTTAAAATCTCCAGGCCTTCTGTCAACTCTTGAATAAAGAGTAAAAAGAAAGTCAAAGAAAATACTGCAAAAATTGTTTTAACACTGAATTTCCAACCTAGAATTTTTACAGATAATATAAGAAGGATCAAATTAATACTGAAATAAGTATATTGCACAGGAAGACCTGTAGCCCAATAAACGATAGATGCAATACCCGGAAGACCACCAACCGTAATCTCATTTGGCAATAAAAATACAGTCCAGCCAAAACCATAAAGAATCATTCCCAACGCAATCAACAGATAATCCTTAAAATCCCTACATAATACCTGTCCAATCGATTTAACAACACTCCGTTCCATTTTTTAAAATTTTTTAATCGGGACAAAGGTAATGTATAGTTATAAACTTTATAATCGGGATCTTCTGTTTTTTGATAAAAAAAGAAAAAAAGCTAGTTGAAAACATTGAATCAACTAGCTTTTTAATAAAATTTATTGATCTAAATCAAATACAATCACAAATAGTAGCAACTAAATTTCTATCTCCATAAGCATTATCTACACGAGCAACATTTACCCAGAATTTACTATCGTGCAACCAGTCTAATGGAAAAGCAGCCTTACTTCTTGAATAACTGTGATTCCATTCATCAGCAACCATTTCATATTCAGGATGTGGAGAGTTCTTTAAAACATTATCAGTCTTGTCGGCTGTTCCTTCTTCCACTTCCTTTATTTCATTCCAGATACATTCCATCATTTCAACAAAACGATCCAGTTCTGCCTTACTTTCACTTTCGGTTGGCTCAACCATCAATGTTCCATGAACAGGGAATGACAAGGTCGGAGCATGATAACCAAAGTCCATCATTCTCTTGGAAATATCACTTTCGTCAATACCTGAGCGATCTTTGATTGTACGACAATCCATAATCATTTCATGACCTACGCGTCCTCTTGCTCCTGTATAGACAACACCATAATTATCTTTGAACTTAGCTGCCAGATAATTCGCATTCAGAATAGCAATCTTGGTTGCCATAGTCAGACCTTCAGCTCCTAACATACGAATATAGGCATATGTAATCGGGAATAATCCGGCACTTCCATAAGGAGCGGCAGAAACGGTATTGAAATCGCTTCCAAACAAAACCGGATGTTTAGGAAGGAATGGAACCAAATGTTCTGCAACACAAATCGGGCCAACGCCAGGACCACCACCTCCATGAGGAGAAGAGAATGTTTTATGAAGATTCAAGTGACAAACATCGGCTCCAATAGTACCCGGATTTGTTAAACCGACCTGTCCGTTCATATTAGCACCATCCATATACAACTGGCCGCCACAAGCATGGACAATCTCACACATTTCCTTGATATCCTCTTCAAAGATTCCGTGTGTGGAAGGATAAGTAATCATACTGGCAGCCAGATGTTCTTTATTTTCTTCGGCCTTGGCACGGAAATCTTCCAAATCAATATTTCCTCTTTCATCACATTTTACAGTAACAGTTGTAAATCCACACTGAACAGCACTTGCAGGATTTGTTCCATGAGCCGAAGCAGGAAGAAGAACTATATTACGTTCTGTCTGACCAATACTTTCCAAATAAGCACGAATAGTGCGCAATCCGGTATATTCACCAGCAGCTCCAGAAGTCGCTTGCAAAGAACATCCTTTAAAACCTGTGATTTCACACAACAAAGATGACAGATTTTCAATCAATTCCGTATAACCTTCCACCTGATCTTCGGGTGCATAAGGATGAATATTCTGGAACTGAGGCATACTCAAAGGGAAAAGAGAAGAAGCAGAATTCAATTTCATCGTACAAGAACCTAATGAAATCATGGATTGAGCTAATGAAACATCCTTTCTTCCTAAACGAGTTATATAACGCATCAATTCTGTTTCTGTATGATATTTCTTGAACACCGGCTGTTGCAAAAATTCTGATGTACGAGCGAACTTCTGATCAAAATAAATCTTACAAGTAATCTCGTCAGTCAATACATAATCTTTTCCTGCAGCTCCAGAGAAAATATACAACAATACTCCAATATCTGAGATTTGGGTTGTTTCATCAATACTGATACCGACCAATCCGCTATCGAAATAATGAAGATTGACTTTACATTCCAAAGCTATTTCACGTAAAGCTTCAACAGAAACATTGGCAGGAAGTTCAATCTTTAATGTATCGAAGAAATCCTTATTCAATTGTTTGTAACCTAACTTTTCTAATTCCTGAGCAAGGAAACCTGCAGTTGCATGGATTCGACCGGCTATATTCTTTAATCCTTCAGCTCCATGATAAACGGCATAGAAACCAGACATAATAGCAAGTAATGCTTGAGCAGTACAAATATTAGATGTTGCTCTTTCACGCTTGATATGCTGTTCTCTTGTTTGCAAAGCCAAACGATAAGCCGGATGTCCATAAGCATCTTTTGAAATGCCTATAATTCGTCCAGGAATAGCACGTTTATATTCTTCGCGAGTTGCAAAATATCCAGCAGAAGGACCTCCATAAAACATTGGAATACCTAAACGTTGTGTACTTCCAAATGCAACATCTGCGCCCCATTCTCCTGGAGGAGTCAATAAAACAAGACTCATGATATCAGCAGCAACCGCAACCTTTGTTCCATTGGCATGAGCCTTTTCTATAAATTCTTTGTAGTCTTCTATTGATCCGTCAGCATTTGGATACTGAACGATAGCAGCAAATACTTCCGGAGTAAATTCAAATGTCTTATAATTACCAATAACAATCTTCATACCTTGCGGAATAGCACGAGTATGAATAACAGCTTGAGTAGAAGCAAATACATGTTCGTCAACAAAAAGAACATTTGCTCCGGCTTTTATCTGTGCTCTGCTTCTTGCTCCGAAGAACATGGTTGCAGCTTCAGCTCCGGCAGTTGCTTCATCAAGTAAAGAACAGTTTGTTAAAGGAAGTCCTGTTAAATCACAAATTACAGTTTGGAAGTTCAACAAAGCTTCCAGTCTTCCTTGAGAAACCTCCGCCTGATATGGAGTATAAGAAGTATACCAGACAGGATTTTCCAATACATTTCTTTGAATTGGAGCCGGACAAACGGTATCATACCAACCCATACCTATATAAGAAGTGAAAATTTCATTCTTTGAGGCTAATTCGTTGATATGTTCTGCGAACTCTCTTTCAGTCATGGGATCAGGTAGATTCAACGGCTTCTGCAAACGAATATTTGACGGAATAGTCTGATCAATCAATTCGTCTAGTGTTTTTACACCTACTGCCTCTAGCATAGAAGGCAGATCTTCAGCAGTGATTCCTACATGGCGATTAACAAATTTTGTTGTATCCATAATGATTTAATTTATATAAGGATTATTCTTTTTCTCATAACCCACATTTGTTTCCGGTCCGTGTCCCGGATAAATAACGGTGTCTTCAGGTAATGTAAATATAGATTGTTTAATAGATCGAATAAGCTGAGAGGTGTTTCCTCCCCAAAGATCTGTTCGACCAATACTGCCGGCAAATATGGCATCGCCAACAAAGACACAACCTTTTTCTTTATTGTAAAAGGCCAGACTTCCGGGTGAATGTCCCGGAACCGCCAATACTTTTAATTCAGAATGCCCGAACGTAACAACATCTCCTTCCTCTAGAAATGTATGAATTTCGGGATCTTTCACTTCACGTGGCAAACCAAATGATTGCGACTGTTGATTAATTGAAGGAAGAATCTCCAGATCTGTTTGATTTACTTCAGGAGAAAGCCCATACTCTGTTTTCACATATTCGGCTCCGAACAAATGGTCCAAATGATAATGCGTACATAAATGATGTTTCAGGACCAGCTGATTTCTTGCGACGAAATCAGTCACGAGTTGAAACTCCCGACTATTCAGACAGCCACAATCTATAATGACAGCTTCCTTTGTTTCATCGAACAGAATGTATGTGTTTTCACCAAAATAATTTACTGCAAACGATTGTATCTGAATCATAATGGTACGTAAACGACTTTTTTAGTTTTAAAGAATTCTTCACTAAAACAATCAGACAAATTCATCTGAACAGCCTGTTTCCTAAATGGCAGTATTTCATGTTCCAATTCACCGCCCTTTAAGCAAATCAATCCGTTAGGTAAAGCATTTATCTGTTTTTTACAAATGTTCTTCCTGATAATCTTTACCAAATCGGACAAAGGCATAACAGCACGACTAACCACAAAATCGAACATCTGTTTTTCTTCTTCACCACGACAATGACGAAAAGAAATATTTTTCAAACCGATTGAATCTGCTACAGCCTGCCCTACTTTTATCTTCTTTCCGATACTATCTACAAGATGGAATTTTACTTCCGGAAACATTATTGCCAAAGGAATACCAGGGAAACCTCCTCCAGTACCTAAATCCATTACTGAAGAACCATCTTTAAATTTCAACATTTTAGTTATTCCCAATGAATGAAGTACATGATGTAGATAAAGATTCTCAATATCCTTTCTTGAAATCACATTAATTTTACTGTTCCAATCAGCATACAATTCATATAATGCATTAAACTGATCCTTCTGATGTTCAGTTAAATCAGGGAAATAACCATTCAAAAGAGCCAATTGTTCATCAGCACAAACCGGACGTATTATATTGTTTTCTTCCATATCTTATCAATCATCTTTTATAATTTAGAAGCAATTAATTTGGAGATTGGAGATTCTTTCTTCAGAATACCTTGTAAAGATTCAAACGGAAGATGAACTTCAATCGCTCCCACAGCATAAGCTGCTATCTCATATTCATTAAATGTATAAGTAATGCCCGTATCGTCAATCATGAAATTATTATTTGGGAAAATTTCTTCGACACTGAAAAATCCCATATTTTCCAATTCTTTCGGATTGGCAGCATTATTCTCTTTTGCAATCTGATTCACAAGAATACCTGCCAAAGTATCCTCATAATTTTCAATGAAGATGTCTTCTTCTGTAATTCGTTTCCCGGTTTCAGCCGATAAAACAAAATGATTATGAGCATGTGAGCCATGTGCTCCACCGGTATAGTTTTCAAAATTAACCGTAAAACTAATCAAACCATACTGATTAAATATTATTTCATTAGAGGATAATTCATAATAGGAAAACCAGGAACTTACCGGTGCACCATCTTCCGAACGTTTCAGTTCTTCTTTATAGTCAGCTTCCAATTCCTTATACGAAGTTAAATAATCTTGAGTATATTTTTTTACGGCTTCTTCCGGAGAAAACTGCTCGTAGGCATCTCCAAAATAAGAAGAAACAAAGAACTTCTGAATTTCCTGCAAGGATATATTTTTAACAGATGTTGGATAAACGAACTTGATATGTAAATCACAATTTGGATTATCCGGATTATCTAATAAATGATATGTCTTTTCAACAACAATAGAGTCATAATCCACATCATTCTCCGGATTACTCTTTGAAACAGAATTACAACTGATACAAAAAACGCTTAGAAGCGATAATGTAAAAAGTATTTTTAAAGTTTTAGATATCATATTCTTACTTTTTTATAGTACATTTATATGTACATATTTAACAAAAAATGAATATTTAAAGTTGTTTTATCAACAAAAGAACCATCGTCTTTATCTGACTTTATTTTTCAACTCTGATTCGTGCATCTACAGCAAACAGACCTTTTTCTGTTGCCACAAGAGGATTAATATCCATTTCTTTTATTTCGTTAGCAAAACGAAGTAAAGTGGAAAGACGAACAATCAAATCAGCATATTGTTGTTCGTCAATACCTTTCTGTCCACGTGTTCCTTTAATAATAGGATAACCTCTCAATGAATGAATCATTGAAAAAGTTTCATCATACGAAAGTGGAGCCAAGCCATAGCTGACATCTTTTAAGACTTCAACGAAGATACCTCCCAGTCCACAAAATACGATATGTCCAAACTTATTTTCATAAGTTGCACCAAGGAATAATTCCTGTCCCTTAAGCATTGGCTGAATCATAATACCCGTAACTCCCGGAAGTTTCATCATTCTTTCGTATTCGAAAGCCAAATGTTCGTCGCTACTAATATTTAAAGCGACACCTCCAATATCACTCTTATGAACCGGGCCCACAACTTTTGCTACAATTGGATATTGAATCTTATTAGCAAAAGCTATCAGTTCATCTTTATCTGAAGATGTAAATTCTTCTACCAATGGAATATTAGCAGCTCTTAACAAACGACGTGTATCATCTGGATTCAGATAGCCATTATCGGGTAGCTGGTCTATAATTCTTCGGACCTCAGGAACGTCTACTCCATAAAGTTGTATATCTGTACTTGCTGGTTTTGGAGTATTCAATACACGAGCAAGAGCTGTTCCCAATGTAACCTCGTCTGAGAAGTTCACATGTCCTTTTTTAACAAAATTCTGAACTTCTGGGCCAGCTGTTACAATAGAAGGAAGAACTGGAAAGATAGGTTTCTTACATTCTTCCATTTTTTTATGAAGGACTTCGTATGCATCATACAGCTTGACAAGACCTGGACTACCAAAGATAACCATCATCAAATCGATATTATCAAAACGATTCTCACAATAATCAATAGCTGTAGCCAAATGTTCAGGTGTTCCTGTTCCAATGATATCTATCGGATTTCCTACTGCTGCCCCCGGATATAATTTACTCTTTAATTCCTGAGCAACAGGCCCATTCAAATCAGGTACATTCAAATGTCCTTTAGATAAAGCATCAGCCAACATAACTGCCGGACCGCCGGCATGAGTTATTATGGCACAATTCTTTCCAGAAACTTCTTTCAAAGTAAAAATACTTGCAACCGTAGTCAATTCCTCACGACTGAAACATCTTACAATACCTGCTTTACGGAATAATGCTTCAACAGCAGAATCAGAACTTGCTATAGCTCCAGTGTGAGACGATGCCGCTCTTTTACCAGAATCGGTACTTCCTGATTTAATTGCAGTAATTTTACAACCTTTACGAATTAATGATGAAGCATGATATAGAAGTTTGTCAGGATCTTTAATCTGTTCGATATAAAGCATCTTGATTTTTGAATCGAGAGAAGGATTAAAATTCCGGTCCATATATTCCAGCACATCTTCAACTCCGATCTGTTTAGAATTACCTACCGACCACACAGAATTAAATCTTAATCCTTTAGTCAAAGCAGATTCTACGATAAAAACAGCAGTTGCACCAGAACTGGAAATGAAATCGACTCCATCCTTATGGAATTCAGGTATCGGTTGACTGAAAACTCCATGAAAATGAGTATTCATCATTCCGATACAATTAGGACCAATTAAAGAAGCGCCCGCTTCATTTACAATATTCAATATCTTATCTTCTATTATTCCTCCTTCTTTGGTTTCTTCACCAAATCCTGCAGAAATAATAATGAAAGCCTTTACATTTTTCTTATTGGCTAATATATCAACCACCTCAACACATGCCTTACTTGGAATAGAAATGATAGCCATTTCCGTTTCAGGTATATCTTCAACAGAATGATAGGATTTCAAACCCTGAACATCTGTTTCTTTAGCGTTGACAACATAAAGATCACCTTTGTATTTGCCATCCAATAAGTTTCTGACTAGTCGTCCACCAGGTTTATGTACATTATTAGAACCTCCAACAACAACAATACTTTGGGGGCAAATTAATTCCTTATTAACCATACTCTACGAATATTTTATGAGTGTACGGCAACAAATATAGAAAATTTATTCGAACATATCGTCTATTCCGCCAGAGTATTCTTCGGTTTGTTTCGGAGCAGTAACAGTTGATTTTACCGCACAAGGATCAGCATATTTTTCTGGAATATTAAAGTCTTCCTCTTCAGAATATCCAAGAGACTTGTCACCATATACTTTCTTCATAAATATTCCATAAACAGGCAAGGCCGCTGCAGCACCTTGTCCCCAGCTCATACCGTCAAAATGGATAGAGCGCTCTTCTCCACCAACCCAACATCCAGATACCAGATTTGGAGTAAAGCCCATAAACCACGCATCAGAGTTATTCTGAGTTGTTCCTGTTTTTCCACCCATTGGGGCCTTGATATTATATTTAAAACGGATTCTTCTTCCTGTACCTGCATCAATTACACTTTTCAACATATGTAACATCTTATAGGCAGCATCTTCTGTCAACACTTCACTAATCTTTGGAGTAAAGTTGGCAATTGTATTTCCGTAGGAATCTTCAATACGAGTAATATACATTGGTTCTACACGAATTCCTTTGTTTGAGAATGTAGAATAAGCACTAACCATTTCTCCAACTGAAACGTCTGGAGTTCCAAGACATACAGAAACAACCGGATCTATGTGTCCCTTCAATCCAAAAGAATGTAACAGACGTACAAATGTATAAGGAGAAAGCTGACTCATCAAATAAGCCGTTACCCAGTTATCAGAATTCTGTAATCCCCATTTAATACTTACCATTTCTCCAACCCTTTGCTTGTTGGAGTTTCTAGGAATCCAGAGTTTTCCATTCTCATCGGTTAATTGCTGCTGAACGTGAAGCATCTCATCACAAGGACTGATACCTTCAATCATTGCCAATGAATACAGATAAGGTTTGATGGTTGAACCAATCTGACGACGACCTCCATTTACCATATCATATTGGAAGTAATTATAATCAATTCCACCAACATAAGCTTTCACATGTCCATTTTTAGGATCCATTGACATAAATGCTGAACGAAGGAAACTCTTATGATAACGAATAGAATCCCAAGGAGACATAACCGTATCAACCGGACCATGCCATGTAAATACGCGCATTTCTACCGGTTTTTTAAATTCCTTGCGCATAGCATCTTCTTTCATTCCACTCTTTTTCATAGAACGATATCTATCAGTCTGATGCATGGCACGCATCAATATCGTATCTATTTCACCTAATCTCAAATCTCTTGAGAATGGAGCATAACTACGTCCCCTCTTTTCTTTATGGAACTGAGGCTGTAAATAACCACCAATGTGCTCCTGAACAGCTTCTTCTGCATATTTCTGCATACGAGAATCAATTGTTGTATAAATTTTCAACCCATCAGTATACAGATTATAGAATTCACCATCAGGACGTTTATTTTTATTACACCATCCATAAATTGGATCATTTTCCCAAGAAACAGAATCTTCCTTAAATTTCTGTTCCTGCCATGACGCGTAATTCTTTCTATCCGGTTTCTTGGCAGTCAACGTCATACGAAGATATTCACGAAAATAAGGGGCCAGACCTTCTTTATGGTCAACTCGCTTGAAACGAAGTTTCAAAGGTAGTTTCTTTAAAGAATCACATTCTTCATGCGTAATATAACCAGCCTTTTCCATCTGCTCAAGAACGGTATTTCTTCTTCCACGAGTACGCTCACTTCTTCTTACCGGATTAAAATAAGAAGGATTCTTACACATACCTATTAAAGTAGCAGACTCTTCTATAGTTAAAGTCTTCGGAGTCTTTGCAAAATAAACAGAAGCAGCTGATTGTATACCAACAGCATTATACAAAAAGTCAAATTTATTCAGATACATATTAATGATCTCTTCCTTTGTATAATATCGCTCCAGCTTGACAGCAATCACCCATTCGATTGGTTTCTGGAAAAGTCGTTCCATAAAATTATCTGCATTCGGAGAGAAAAGCTGTTTTGCCAATTGCTGGGTAATGGTACTTCCACCGCCACCACTTTTCTGCATCAAGATACCTCTTTTTACTACTGCACGGAATAAACCTTTCGCATCAATTCCGCTATGCTCCGCAAAACGAACATCTTCAGTTGCAATCAAAGCCTTTACTAAATCCGGGGATAAATCATTATAAGTTACAAATATTCGGTTATCCGAACTATGTGCATAACTTCCTATTGTTTTACCATCAGAAGCGATAACCTGAGAAGCATATTTATCGATAGGATTTTCCAGTTGTTCCACTGGAGGCATATACCCGATAGAACCATTAGCAATTGCAGAGAACAACAGATAGGCTGCCGCTACTCCGATAATAAACAAAGTCCAAAATATGATTAAAAAACCTTTTGTTATTTTCGATGCCATTTTTTTAATTCAATTCGTTAAGAAAAACAAAGGCAAAGGTATGAATTTCTTTTTATAACACGACATATTTGTCTGTTAACCTATGGGATATTAACGAACTTTACGGATGTATAGATAATTAATATCCTATCGGATAAACTCTTTTTACAATGTAAATAATCAAAATCCGATAGGACAATTTATTTTTTCCTTCCAAAAAGAAACCATCTTTTATATAAGAACATCTATTTCAGGCAAAGTCTCTTCTTTAGAAATATCAGGTAAAAGGAGAACCGGTATTTCAGGTAAACGTTCCTTCAAGTATTTATAAGATTCAGCCATAATCTCCTCATCTTCGCTTGGATACTGATTGAAATAAATGGCTGCAACCTGTAATTGATAAAGACGACATGCAGCCAAAGTCAAAAGAGTATGATTAATACTACCTAGACGACCATTCGTTATTAAGATAATAGGATATCTACACTCACGAATATAATCGATAGTCAACAGCTTCTTATAAAGGGGCACCATAAGACCTCCTGCTCCTTCCAAAAGGACAAAATCATATTTTTCCGTTAATCTATAAGTTGCATTGGTTATCTTTTGACAGTTTATTTTCTTCTTATCACGTTCGGCTGCCATATGCGGAGAACACGGATAAGTAAACACATAAGGACAAGTAATCTCTTTTTTATCTAAAGTTGTCAAAGGAATTCCCTGAATCTTTCGATGCATCTCTATGTCTTCAGATATCCCTACACAACCGGTCTGTACCAATTTTTGTGTAATAACTGATTGTCCTGCCTTAGCAAGAGCTTTAGCGATCAAGCCTGTAGCAATTGTTTTACCAATATTCGTATCAATACCTGTTACAAAATAAATCTTACTCATAATCTATTATTTTTTTATAGCCACTACATATAATGGCTTGTATGTTAATTTCACCTGATTATTTTCATTACTAAAATATCTAGAATAATCATTACAGAATTCACGATATTTTCCTGGAGTCCAAACACCTGAAGAATTAGCTGTTACACCTGTATTACGAAGATGTAAGAGTACTTCTCGCGGAGAAGAGAAAAAGAGAGGAATCTCTTCTTTCTTGATATCCAGTACCTGATATGAAGGTTGAAGCCATCTCAACCAATCTGTTTCTGAAGGATATTGAATTCCCTGCTGAGTGAGTTTTTGAATCTCAATCAAATTACCGGGAAGGAAAGTTGAAAAGATTAAAACATCTCCCTTTGATTGAATACCAGACAGACGTAAAATTAATGATTCAGGACATGGGAGCCATTGAAATACAGAAGACGAAGCTATCAAATTATAATGATTCGTCCACTTATATTTTGTTACATCTCCACAAAATGATATTGTTTCTTTAGCACAATATTCTAATGCATGTTGCAGACAAACTTTTGACAAATCATTCAAAGTCCATTCTGTAAGAGGATAAATATCCTGCAAATATTCTGTAAATAATCCCGTACCACATCCTATTTCCAATGCCTTTACCGGATAAAAATTATTTTCTTCGAGCAATCTTTTCAAATAAGAAGACAACGTCTGAACAATCAATTTCTGAGCAACAGCTGAGTGATCATATGTTTCACAAGCTTTACTAAACTTCTTTTCTATCCGTTCACAATCATAATGTCTTAGAGAATCTTCCATTGTTTCCATAAATAAAAAAGATAATGTGATGTTTCATACTCAACCATACTAACCCCTCTTCTCTTCCAATGTGTCATTTGGGCAACAGCAGGGAAAATTCGGTCCTGCATAGTCACAATTGCTTTGGTCCATTCAAATACGGCATTCTCTTTCTGACAAATAGCAGAATACAAAAAATGTAATTCTTCTGAGATTTCATCAAAAGGTCGAGGCGTTACAGAATTCCATTTTTCCAACACTGGTTTAGCTCCACACATTCTTCTATTAAACCGACAAACTCCATTAAGATTAAGATGGTCTACAGTTCCCTGAAAAACAGATACAGGAATTCCTTCCAAATCATCAGCTGGACGTCCAGTTCCAGCAATGGCAATCTTTTGTTCAAAATTCACTCCCTTCCTTTCAGCAAAAATTTGCTCTGCGACCCATACACCAAGAGACCATGCCATAAGAGTAATGGAATGATATATACTGAGATCTTCATTAAAATTTAGATCTCTATAATCGTAAACAATCCAAACATCCTGATCTGATTCCGGTTCCAAATCATGAAAAAGAGCCGGTGACGCAGACCAACCGTTAAAAAAAAGGAGAAGACGCGGACGCCCTTCATTTATATACTTATCAATTAACATTTCCTAACTTTTTAAACACTCAATCAATGAAAGAATCTCTTCTGTCGTAATATCAGCAGTCAACGAGAAACGAATTCGTGATGTTCCTTTAGGAACTGTAGGCGGTCGAACAGGCAAACAATAAAATCCTTTTCTCCTCAGTTTTTCAGCCATAAATATACAGCGTTCATTGTCGCCAATAATATAAGGTACTATATGACTAGAAGATATTTCCCCTCCATTTCCCCGAAGGACATCAGCTAATCTTTGACTAATCTGTCTCAGATGTATTCTCCTATCCTTCATCTGAGGTAACCGACGAAACAGAAAACTCGTCCAAGCTATCTGTGCCGGAGGAAGAGCTGTACTAAAAATAAGTGGACGCATAGTGTTAATGAGATATTCACGAAGCACCTTACTACAAAGTAAATATGCCCCCATCGAGGCCATCGCCTTTCCAAACGTTCCAACCAACAAGTCTATCTCTTGGATACAGTTACTTTCTTCAGCTACCCCCAAACCATTCTCTCCCCTAACTCCGATGGCATGAGCCTCATCTACATATAACATAAGATTTGGATATATTTTCTTCAAGGAGACCAAACGTTGCAGGTCAGCCACATCACCATCCATGCTAAAGACACTCTCAGTTACTACAATTACCTGTTCATATATAGAAGCTTTACGCGAAAGAATCTGTTCCAGATGTTGATAATCATTATGCCGATAACGAACAAAAGGAATCTTACTCAAAAGTAAGCCATCAATAATACTGGCGTGTACCAGTTTATCCGCAATTAAAAGAGTATGGCTATCAGCCAGTGCCGGAAGAATTCCTGTGTTGGCATGATAACCACTATTGAAAATCAAAGCAGCTTCTCGTCCAAAAGCTGTAGACAAAAGATCTTCCAACTCTTCATAAGCAGAAAAATTACCCGTCAACAATCTTGAAGAAGAAGAAGTCAAAGGAATAGAAGTATTTAGTAAATAATCAAGAAACTCCTCTCTCAAATCATTCTGATTAGCTAGTCCTAAATAATCATTCGATGACAGATTTAACATCTTGAATCCATCCCTTTCAATCCATTTTCCGTCATGAGAAACATGAGGTAAACTCCGGAGATTTCCAGAAGCAGCCAAATCTTCCAATATTTTCTGATAATCTCTCATTTCAAGACACGTAATAAACCAGTAGTTAGAAGATGTAAATCGTCAGGAGAAATTATAAATGGAGGCATGATATATACGTTTCTGCCAAACGGACGAACCCAAATACCTTCCTCAACAAAACGACGTTGCATATAGGCCATGTCAACTGGTTCTTTCATTTCACAAACCCCTATTGCACCCAAAACTCTCACTTCCTTGACTGAAGGATAAGATGCAGCAGGAGCCAATTCCTCTTTCATTTGGGCTTCAATCTGTTTGACTTTCTCTTGCCAGTTACTGGATAAAAGTAAGTCTACAGAAGCACAAGCTACAGAACAAGCTAATGGATTCCCCATAAAAGTTGGTCCATGCATAAAACATCCAGCCTCACCCGAACAAATCGTATCTGCAATATCTTTAGTAGTAATTGACGCTGAAAGAGTCATATATCCACCTGTCATTGCTTTACCTATACACATGATATCCGGTTCGACTCCTGCCCATTCCCAAGCAAAAAGTTTTCCGGTACGACCGAATCCTGTAGCAATTTCATCGAATATCAACAAAACACCATACTGATTACAAAGATCTCGCGCACGAACAAGAAATGTCGGCGAATAGAAATACATTCCTCCTGCCCCTTGAACAACCGGTTCCAAAATCAGAGCAGCTAAATCTCCAGCATGTTCTTTCAACAAATTCTCCAACGGATGAATAGCCTCCTCGTTCCACTCTTCATCAAATTTCACAGACGGCTGAGGTATAAAATATTGTATCGGAAGATTTCCTGAAAAAAGTCCGTGCATTCCTGTTACCGGATCACAAACAGACATAGCATGCCAAGTATCCCCATGATAGCCACTACGAATCGTTGCAAAAGAATATTTTTCTTTCATTCCCAAAGACTGCCAATATTGAATTGCCATCTTCATAGCCACTTCCACTGCCACCGAACCGGAATCAGCCAGAAAAACCTTATCCATGGATGGAGGAAGTATTGGTAATAATTTTGAGACAAGTTGTACCGCCGGTTCATGAGTAATTCCACCAAACATAACATGACTCATCTTTTGAATCTGATTTTCCAAAGCTGCATTTAGCACAGGATTATTATATCCATGAACGGCCGCCCACCAAGAAGACATGCCATCTATCAATTCTTTACCATCGGCCAAATGTATTCTTACACCTTTAGCACTTTCCACCGGATAAACAGGCAGTGGATCAATTGTTGAAGTATAGGGATGCCAAATATGTTCCCTGTCAAATGCTAATAATTCTCTTGTTGTCATTTTTCCCAATCAGTTTGTTCCGTCAGTGAATAACCTTCGGAAGTAAATAAAACCTTATCGTCTTCTACTTTGCTTCCTATAGTTGTCAGCAAATCTCCGATAATAGCCGAATTAATTCCTATATATAAAGCTTTACGTTGAAGAGCCTCACTCATCTTTGCTCGTCCCCCCGAAAACCGGAGATAAGATTTCGGATTAATAAAACGGAACAAAGCTATAGTTGTCAATATGTCCTCTTCTGTCATTGGAAGGGTTTTCTCCAGGGGAGTTCCAGGAATTGGATGGAGAAGATTCAGTGGTATTGATAAAATTTCTTCCTTCTGTAAAAAAAATGCCATCTCTATTCGTTGTTCCATCGTTTCTCCCATTCCAATAATACCTCCACAACAAATACGAAAACCAATCTCACGAGCCATATGAATTGTATCCATCTTCTGAGCAATTGTATGAGTTGTACATAATTTTGAGAAGTAGGAAGGAGCAGTTTCTATGTTACAATGATAGTTCTCCACTCCTGAATCATACAAAGCCTGTAATTCATCTCGCTTCAAAAGTCCCATGGATGCACAACATTTAATACCACAGCTTTTCTTGATGGCATGAACTATTTCAACAATCTGCTGCATGTCTTTCTCGTTCACTCTTTTTCCACTTGTCACAAGAGCAAATCTCCCTATTCCCTGCATATAATTATACGTTGCATGTCGTACACATTCTTCAGCCGGAAGCAAAGGATACAGATTGACCTTTGTTTTATAATGTCCTGACTGAGCACACCATTTACAATCTTCGCAGCAATTTCCACTCCGGGCATTAACAATGGAACAAGTATCAAACTTATTCCCCATAAAATGGCAAGTAATTTGATGAGCAGCATCATACAATACTTCCTTATCCTCATTTAATAAAGACAAAGCCTGCTCCTGATTAATCCATTTTCCAGATAAGACTTGCTGTTTTAACTCTTCTACCATAATCACTTTCTGATAACAAAAAAGCGGATAGACATCCTTAAGATATCCATCCGCTTTACCTATATTATTATATATTTTATTCCAGTATGTACACGCTGAGCAACAACAACCGGCAACCAGTTCTTGTTTATAAGACATATTTCTCCTACTAAACCCTCCTGCAGAGTATCATCTTCTGTAAGCAAATCATCCTCCAAAAGATTATCTGCAGCAAAAATTCCAGTTGTACAGTCCAACCAACCATGTAATGAAAGATTCTTTATCTGAAATCTTTCAGAAACATACGTTGCCAACTGTCCGATTGTTACAACATGATTCACACTTATAAAAGCTGCATAAGCCTTCCTGCTCCACCTGCGAAAGCGGAGAGCCGACTGACGTTCTATATGCAGACTTTTATTCATATTCTTCTTATTATCAAGCTACTTTTTCCAACTTCTTCATTACTGAGAAGATGAATGCTGCAGAGACTAAACATAAACCGACTAATACGCCCCATACAACAAGTAATGGCATATCGCCCCACAACCATGCAGCGACAGCTGTCAAATAATTACCAACGGCAGTTGCAACGAACCAACCACCCATCATCATTCCCTTATATTTAGGAGGCGCAACCTTAGAAACAAAAGAGATACCCATTGGAGAAAGCAACAATTCACCAAATGTCAGTACCAGATAAGTTGAAACCAACCATTTAGGAGATACAAATGATGCATTTCCTGCCTCAACAGCTGCAGCCTGTTCGTTTGGTGATAACAATCCCATTGAACCAATAATCATAATGATATAACCTAAAGCTGCAACAAGCATACCCAAACCAATCTTTCGTGGAGCAGAAGGTTCTTTACCTTTACTTGCTAAATGTCCAAATAAAGCCATTGAGAACGGAGTCAATGCAACAACAAAGAATGGGTTGAACTGCTGGAAGATAGGAGCGTCCACTTTGACACTACCTTCCAAACCTGTATATCGGTAACCTAAGAAAGCTAATGCCAGGATGATAATAGTACCTCCTATCCATTTTCCTTTATTAGTTGTAGATTGAAACAAAGAGAAACCACCATATACAATAAAGATAATAGCAACCAGGTTCCATACATTAAACATCATGCTTTCGCCGCCAACAGAACTCTTAGCCGTAAATTCATCTGCAAAATAAGTCAAAGTCAAACCATTCTGATGGAATGCCATCCAGAAGAAAATAACCACTGCGAATACAAGACAAAGAGCAACAATACGATCCTTAGTCTCTTTTGGTGATAATTCTTCAACAGCAGCCTGTTCCTTGCTTCCGGCTACAGCCTTACCACCTTCAACATGTTTAAAGGTTCCACGGAAAGCATAATAAATAGCCATTGAAATAATCAATGAGATACAAGCCACACCAAAAGCGAAATGATAAGATTCATTTACACTGACTCCAAATGTCTTCTGAGCATAATTCATAATCTCAACAGCAGCCGTCGGAGCAAATAGAGCACCAATATTGATTGCCATATAGAAAATACTAAATGCTGAATCTCGTTTTGCAGCATATTCCGGGGTATCATAAAGATTACCAACCATTACCTGCAAGTTTCCTTTAAATAAACCTGTACCTGTACTAATAACTAGTAAAGCTACTAACATGGCGCCAAAAGCAACAGATCCCTCGCCCAATGGTAATGCTAATAAAACATAACCCAAAAACATGGCAACGATACCGATTTTGACCATTTTGCCATAACCAAATTTATCTGCTAAAACACCACCGATAAATGGCAAAAAATAAACCAATGCCAAGAATGTGGAATAAATAGTGCCGGCTACTCCGGCTGATAATCCGAAATTGGCTTTTAAGAAAAGCACAAAAATTGCAAGCATCGTATAATACCCAAAACGTTCTCCCGTATTGGCCAAGGCTAACGCATACAATCCTTTAGGTTGTCCTTCAAACATAAGATGTAAGTTAAATATAAATTAATAAATTAATAAATTATTGAATTATCTGCTTAATTGCTCCTGTCTCAGGATAGAAAAGAACTTTTACCGGAGCTTTTTTATCTTCAAACATGACCGGAGCTAAAGCTTCACGAGTACCAAATTGCGTAATCTGAGCTTCCCCTTTATATAATGATTTTTTACTAGTAAAAATTTCAATAGAGGCTTTTCCTGGCACATTATACACTATACCCTTCATGTTCTTTTCTTTTTTCTCAGCTTCTTTTGGATCCAGTTGAGGTGCACGATCAGTAGCAGTCAGATTCATATAGATTGGCTGACCAGACAAATCATCCGAACCAACCAAACCAAGATGTTTAGAGAAACGGAATAAGACTTCCTTTTGCAAGTCATCCTGTGGATCTACTACTATTTCATAATGATCAGTTACACGAGTAGTTACACCAACAAATAAATTTGATAAAGATTTTTCCTGTGCTTCCAATTCATCAATAACCAATTGCATAGCCTTTCCATCAGGTGGAAGATTGTCTGCTTCACCTGTTAAAATACCTAGTCGACTTTCACGTATATGATAAATTTGTTTAGCTGCAACTTCAGCCTGTTTAGTAGTAGAACCGGCCATTAACAATTCTTCTGAAAGAACAGAAACATCATTTGCCGAAACCTTGTTGGCATTCTTTGCTGGTTTGTCATTATCGGATTCTGACTTTGGTGTATATTCTGCATTGATAGAACAAAGCAAACCATCTTTTGTCAGATAAGCATAAGGAGCGACTGTTCCAGGTTTGAATGTTACCACATAAGTATTCTCTTTATCTGGAATACCTTTATTAATCAATCTGACCTTACCTAACTCATAAGATACGCTATTTTCTGTAATAGCTTTTTTCACACCTAAATATTTCTCTGCATATTTATAATATGGACCAGCTTTGCAAGTTACTTGAGTCACTTCAACATCTATAACCAATTGAGTTTTTGGTAGAGAATAAGCAACACCATAATCATTTGCTTTGACGGCATTTGCCTTAACAACTTTAGTCTGAGCAATAGAAGAAACAGACAATAAAAGTCCGGCTAAGAAAAATATACTCTTCATCATACAATGCGTCTTTTATTAATTCTTTTAATTTTAGGACACAAACTTACAAAAATTCTTGAGTTTCACAAATTCTTACCCACTTCAAATATTTCAAAATACAATTACATAATGAACTTATTTACTCTTTAAAAATGATAGCAAAGAAATACAGATAAAAGTCATCATTTCAGAACACATTTACCCAATAAAATTAACAAATTCTAATAAAGCCTCAATTTTTTCCCTATCTTTGCATGATAGAACCAACTAATTCGAACGAAACATGGAGTCTCTAAATTTAATTAAAAACGACCCGTGGCTTGCACCTTACAAAGAGGCCATCGAAGGACGTTACAAATACGTCTTAGAAAAAGAGCAGAGTCTCACAAACAATGGTAAAATATCGTTATCAGATTTTGCTTCCGGCTACTTATATTTCGGATTACATAAAACTTCTAAAGGATGGATTTTCCGAGAATGGGCGCCTAATGCTAATGCTATTTACCTTATCGGTACTTTCAACAACTGGAAGATCAGTGATGATTTCAAACTGACCCGGATTGAAAATGGTGTTTGGGAAATATCTTTGCCAAACAATAAACTTCATCATCAAGATCTTTACAAACTTTGGATTGAGTGGGAAGGAGGAAATGGAGAACGTATTCCTGCATGGACTAGACGTGCCGTACAAGATCCCGAATCCAAAATATTCAGTGCTCAGGTATGGAATCCTGAAACACCTTATAAATTCAAAACAAAAAGATTCAAACCCAATATTTCTCCTTTGATGATATACGAATGTCACATTGGTATGGGTACAAATGAAGAGAAAGTTGGTACATATAATGAATTTCGTGAAAAAGTTCTTCCCCGTATAGCCAAAGACGGTTATACTGCAATTCAGATTATGGCTATTCAAGAACATCCATACTATGGATCGTTTGGATACCATGTCAGCAGTTTTTTTGCAGCATCTTCCCGTTTTGGAACACCCGACGAATTAAAACAATTGATTGACGAAGCCCATGCTTTAGGTATTGCTGTAATTATGGATATTGTTCATAGTCATGCAGTAAAAAATGAAGTGGAAGGTCTTGGTCGTTTCGACGGTTCTTACAACCAGTACTTCCACAACGATAATCGTCGCGAACATCCAGCGTGGGATTCTTTATGTTTCGATTATGGTAAAAATGAAGTCATTCATTTTCTATTATCAAACTGCAAATTCTGGATGGAAGAATATAAGTTTGACGGCTTCCGATTTGATGGCGTCACATCCATGCTATATTATAGTCACGGATTAGGAGAAGCTTTCTGTAATTACGGAGATTATTATAATGGAGGCCAAGATGGCGATGCCATTGCCTATCTGACTTTAGCGAACAAACTTATACACGAAGTAAACAAGAATGCAATTACCATAGCAGAAGAAGTAAGTGGAATGCCTGGTCTGGCAGCCAAGATCGAAGATGGAGGCTACGGATTTGATTACAGAATGGCTATGAATATTCCAGACTTCTGGATTAAGACTATCAAAGAAAAGAAAGACGAAGACTGGCATCCTTCAGCAATTTGGTGGGAAACGACCAACCGTCGAGCTGATGAGAAGACTATCAGTTATGCTGAAAGCCATGATCAGGCACTTGTTGGAGATAAGACGATCATTTTCCGTTTGATCGATGCTGATATGTATTGGCACATGCAGAAAGATGATCATAATTTCATGGTTGAACGTGGTATTGCCTTACATAAAATGATTCGTTTAGTGACGGCCTCTACAATTAATGGCGGTTATTTAAACTTTATGGGTAATGAATTTGGTCATCCTGAATGGATTGATTTTCCACGTGAAGGAAACGGATGGTCTTATAAATATGCTCGCCGACAATGGAATTTAGTTGATAATACGGATTTAAAATATCAATATTTAGGTAAATTCGATCAGAAAATGATTGAGCTACTTCGTAGTATCAAGAATTTCCAAAGTACGCCTATTCAGAAAATATGGGATAATGATGGAGACCAAATACTTGCTTATATACGTAAGGATCTTGTGTTCATCTTCAACTTCAATCCAAACAAATCTTTTACAGATTATGGACTCCTTACACCAAAAGGTGAATATGAAGTTGTATTAAATACAGATGCCCCGGAATTTGGTGGCTACGGATTAAACGATGACAGTGTTCATCACTTCACCCAATTCGATCCTCTTTACAAACCTGAGAAGAAAGAATGGTTGAAATTATATATACCAGCTCGTTCTGCTATAGTTTTGCGAAAAGTAAAAGTTGTAAAAAAGGTCCATGCTAAAGAAGAGGCTCAAGAGGCTCCTAAAAAAAGAAAATGTATTAAGAAACAGAAATAAATAATTATGTTGTATCCATTAACATTCAAACCTATCCTGAAGAAAGTTATTTGGGGTGGTTCTGACATTTGTCCGTTTAAAGGTATTTCTCCTGTTCAAGAGGGAATTGGTGAAAGCTGGGAATTATCACATGTAGAAGGAGATTATTCAATTGTTGCTGAAGGTGAATTAGCAAATAAATCATTAGATGATCTTATCAAATCTTATGGTAAAGACCTGTTAGGCGAACATGTAATTGAACGTTTCGGGACTCGCTTTCCTCTATTAATTAAATTCATTGATGCACGTGATAATCTATCTATTCAGGTACATCCAAATGATGAATTAGCAAAAGAACGTCATAATTCTTTTGGTAAAACAGAAATGTGGTATGTCATCAAAGCCAGCAAAGATGCTATGCTTTACTCAGGTTTCTCAAAACAGAGTAATCCTGATGATTATGTAAAACGTGTAAAAGAAAATACAATCATGGACGCTCTTCAGCGTTATGATGTTCAGGAAGGAGATGTATTCTTCTTGCCTGCTGGTCGTGTTCATGCTATTGGTGCTGGATGTTTCATCGCAGAAATTCAGCAAACAAGTAATATTACTTATCGTATATACGATTATAATCGTAAAGATAAGAACGGAAACACTCGTGAATTGCATACAGAATTAGCTAAAGATGCTATTGATTATACTTTGTATCCTGATTATCGCACTCATTACAAAGCTCATTCAAATGCAACAGTCAATTTAGCCGATTGTAAATACTTCACTACAAATTTAATTGATATGGATGCTATAATGACGCGTGATTTCAGTAATCTGGATTCATTTGTTGTTTACATCTGTATGGAAGGAAATGCTACAATTACTGATAACAATAATAAATCAGTAACAGTACATCAAGGACAAACTGTTTTGATTCCTGCTAATACAGAATCAGTAACTATTGCACCTTCTCCAAAAGCGAAATTTTTGGAAGCTTATATCAAATAAGTTCTTCTATATACCATAAGCAAGAGCGCAGGTTTCTTGAAAATAAGATCAGGAACCTGCGCTTTTCTTTTATCAAGAAGAAATGAATAATCAAAACTTTCAGAAAGGACCCTTCTCCTATAAATTTCGAGTCCCGTTTACCAATAAATCAAAGTGTTTTGTGTATGTTTGTACTGCTAAATGCATTTAATATGATAAACTGGTTACAAGAAACATTTCTTCAACCAACATTAGTACAAGCGGTAGCAGTTATCAGTATCGTTTCAGCAGTTGGTTTATATTTTGGAAAACTAAAACTTTTCGGTATCTCCCTAGGAATTACATTTGTATTTTTTACAGGTATTCTGGCCGGACATTTAGGCATCACTTTGAATAGTGATATGCTTTCATTCGCCCAAAATTTCGGTCTGGTTATATTCGTATACACCTTGGGGCTACAGGTTGGTCCAAGTTTCTTTTCTTCGCTGAAAAAAGGAGGTATTCTTCTTAATACGATAGGACTTGCAGTCATTTTCTTAGGATTGATATTTGCTCTTATACTCCATTGGGTAACGAATATACCCATCTCTGATATGATGGGACTTCTTTGCGGAGCAGTAACCAATACTCCGGCGCTAGGTGCCGGTCAACAAGCCTTATTACAAATTGATCCAGACAATTCCCTCGGAGTAACAAATATGGCTTTAGCCTGTGCCGTCACTTATCCGTTAGGAGTTGTAGGTGTTATTTTAGGTATAATAATTATCAAAAAGATTTTCGGGATAAAAGAAGCGAAGACTCCAAAGGAAGCAAAGGACATGCACACCAATGTTGCAGAATTCCAAGTAAGGAATCCTGCTATATACAATAAAAGTATTAAAGAGATTATGCGTCTTAGCGAGAAGCATTTCGTCATTTCCAGAGTCTGGCACGACCGAAAAGTAACTATTCCTACATCTGATACAATACTTGAGAAAGGAGACCATTTACTAGTCATATCCATCAAATCGGATGTTGAAAGTATCAAAACTTTATTTGGAGAACAGGAAAATGTAGACTGGAACAAAGAAGATATCGATTGGAATGCCATTGACAGCCAGCTTATCTCTCGAAGAATTATCGTTACTCGCAATCGTGTTAACGGAGTCAAGTTAGGATCTCTAAGACTAAGAAACTTATATGGTATCAATATCACCCGAATTAACCGTGCCGGCATTGATTTGCTTGCCTCTCCTGATCTACATTTACAGATAGGTGACAAATTAACCATTGTAGGCGAAGCTAATTCAGTCAAGAATGTAGGGAAATTACTAGGAGATCAGGTTAAAAGATTAAAAGAGCCAAACTTGTTTGCCATCTTTATAGGGTTAACCTTAGGTGTAATTGTTGGTTCTATTCCGATCATGATTCCGGGAATGACAACTCCAATCAAATTAGGAATTGCCGGAGGTCCTATTATCGTTGGTATTTTGATGGGAGCTTTTGGACCACGATTCCATTTGACCACTTATACTACCCAAAGTGCCAATCTGATGATGAGACAATTTGGTATTGTCATTTATTTAGCCGGATTGGGAATTGATTCCGGAGCCCATTTCTTCGAAACCGTTTTCCGTGCCGAAGGTCTTCTCTGGGTTGGAGTAGGTTTTCTTCTGACAGTTATCCCGGTTCTTATCATCGGATTTATCACTTCTAAATTCTTCAATTTAAGTTATGCCCAAAATGTAGGTATGCTTTGTGGAAGCATGGCTAATCCGATGGCTCTGAATTATGCAAATACAACTGTCGAGGGTGATGAACCATCTGTCGCTTATGCTACAGTTTATCCATTATCAATGTTCATCCGAGTTATTTCTACACAGATTGTCATTCTAATGCTCTGCTGATGCCAAGCTGTAACAGAGCATTTTTTTATTTTCTTTTTAGAGTCTGGAACATCGGATAATGACTTTCTCGCTATTAGCTAAAGTTGTTGCAAAAAGATAGACATCTCCTCCATCCTTTATCTTGGTCCGTTTACGCAATTCTTCAACAGATAAAGGAAAATTACGAACAGTAATATTTGCCTTCGGATATTCCTTAGCCAATGTTTTACATAGTTTTCCGGAAAAAGGGAAATATTCTTCCACTCTAAATTTTCGTCCGGGGAAATCAGTGACCAATGAAGATGAAGTATATAACTGACTGCTTACATGAAATTTTTCCAACTGATAACGGAGAGCTATAGACTTAAATGCTCCTGCTTTCATAATAGACGCATTGGGTTCATATAAGTAATTCTTTACATTGGCAGTCAGAACAGAAGAAGCATCGTGTTCATCTGATAATGTAAAATCAAAAGACTTTTCTTCACCGGATGAAGTAAATCCGACACAATGTATTTGTGGAGATTTTACCGATCCTGCATCTCTCCGAATATCGAATATTAATTCCTTACACTCATTCTTTACAGACAAAACATGAACAGCTACAGTTCCCGGCAACAGAGACAAAGTCTGCTGAATATCAGCCATCGGAGAAAGTTTGGCTATCACGCGTGGAGATTTCTTAAACAAATCAGGAAGGATAAGGGATAAATCAGGTTCGCAATCAGACAAAGCATAAACACGTTTGTTTCCTTCCCCCCTTCTTGCCGGATCTATGTAAAAGGCATCCACTTCTAGCAGCATTGATAAAATATCTGTTGAGTTTTCATTTATTACCGTAATGTTAGAAGCTCCTAAAGCCTGAAAATTATGGCGTGCAACTTCACAATAAACAGGGAAACGTTCTATATAAGTCAGTTCTTTCACCTTCTTCGAAAAGAAGAAACTATCTATTCCCAACCCTCCCGTCAAATCACAAATTAAATCTTCAGTTGAGACAAGACGCTGTTTATACATGGCAGTCTGTTCGGAAGAACACTGTTCGGCTGCAATCTTGGCTGGAAAAACCAAATCCTCATTCTCATACCAGGAAGGCAGCTTTTCACGAATCTGTTTACGAGAAGCTATTTGCTCTACCAGAAAAGGAACATTCAGATCCGGATATTTTCCGGCTCCTAACAATAATTTGCTAATGTCATCAAAAGCGTGATCACGAATGAACTGCTTTTGCTTATTTGTCAACTGCATATATAAGTCTGTTTGTAAAAAACCAATACTGATATCAGGGCCTTCTAAACAGGATATTAATCTACTTAAATCGGCAGACAAATCTTATGCCCGTTTATCAAAACGTAACAAAGTTAGCGACTTTATATATCCAAGCCACTAAATACCTCTCCATTTTTATTCTAAGAAATCAATCATCATGAAGAAAGTTCTTATCCTAAAGGATAATTGTTTTCTCCATTGCAAAAAGTCGAAATCCGACAGGATTTGCACTTTCCACAAGGTCTGTTAAGCATAATCCAATTATCCTGATACCACCTAACTAAAAAAATCAGCGAGATATTATCCGAAATAACACCTCGCTGAATATAAATTATCCTTTCGAGTCCGAATGATTCGGACTTACATCAATTACTAATTAAAAAAATAACGAACTATATCATTTCCATTTGCATAAAGCAAGAGAGCAAACAGAAGGAACATTCCCACCATCTGAGCATATTCCAAGAACTGGTCACTTGGCTTGCGGCGAGCTATCACTTCATAAAGCAGGAACATGACATGACCACCATCCAATGCCGGAATCGGCAGAATATTCATGAAGGCTAAAATAACAGACAACCATGCCGTACGTTCCCAGAATAACTGCCAATCCCAAGTTGGAGGGAACAAACCACCAATGGCACCAAAACCACCGATACTTGAAGCGCCCTCTTTTGTAAAGACATACTTCATATCACTCATATAGCCTTTCAACGTATTGATTCCTTTGGCAATACCGGCAGGGAATGATTCAAAGAATCCATAATTGACAGTTTCCAGATCAAACATTTCAGCAGGCGCTTTTACTGCTATACCAATCTTTCCTAAAGAATCGACAACCATTGTCAACGATTGTAATGAGCCACCACGATAAAAACCGACCTGTATTTCCTTATTCTTATTTTCATTGAAAAGAGTTGCCACCTCTGTAAATGTAGGAGTAGATTTACTATTGACAGAAACAATACTATCACCCGGCAACATTCCGGCAACGGCAGCCGGAGATTTCTGGTCAGGCAGATTTTTCACAACCATCGGGAAACGAAGAGCCGCAAAACCTTTTTTATCACGAAGCAGACGCTGCATCATATCTTCCGGAATAGGAATCACAGTTTCCGAACCATCACGAAGAACGGTTACTTCTTTTGCAGAAACGACACTACGCAAACAATCCTCTCCAAAACGATCCAATGTCAAAGTATCAGCCTTTAATAAGATATCTCCATCCTTGAAACCGATATTCTTGAAAGTCTCACTATAATCCATACCCATTTTCATATTCTTCAGCGGCATGTAAGTATCTCCCCAATAGAATAGAATCATAGAGTAAATGAACAAGGCCAAAAGGAAATTGAACAACACACCACCAATCATGATCATCAATCGTTGTCCGGCTGATTTAGATCGGAATTCATAAGGCTTTGGAGGCTGTGCCATCGACTCTTTATCCATACTTTCGTCAATCATTCCTGAAATCTTGCAATAACCACCCAAAGGCAACCAGCCAACGCCATATTCTGTATCACTATTTTTCGGTTTGAATTTGAATAAGGAGAACCAGGGGTCAAAGAAAAGGTAGAACTTCTCAACACGAACTTTAAAAAGACGTGCAAAACTAAAGTGTCCGAATTCATGAATAACCACCAATAAGGAAAGGCTTAACATGAACTGGAAGGCTTTAATAAAAAATGTTTCCATTAAATTTTTCTATTCAATTAGTTTATTAAAATAATTCGGCAGCAATCCGTCTGGCTTCCGAATCTGTATTTACATAATCTTCATAAGTAGGTTTCTGAATAAACGACGCTTTAGCCATAGTTTGTTCTATGACATCACTCATCTGCAAAAATCCGATCTTATCCTGCAGGAAAGCTGCAACCACAACTTCATTGGCAGCATTCATAATACAAGGCATATTTCCTCCTTTGGCAATAGCATCGAAGGCGAAAGCCAGATTACGGAATTTCTTCATATCCGGTTTCTCGAAAGTAAGGGTTGAATATTGAAAGAAATCCAGTCTTGCATCCGGACTTTTCATTCTTTCCGGATAAGAAAAAGCATAAGCGATAGGCAGTTTCATATCAGGAAGTCCAAGCTGGGCAATTACAGCTCCATCTTCGAACTGAACCATTGAATGTACGATTGATTGTGGATGAACGACTATCTGAATCTGTTCGGGTTCTACACCAAACAACCATTTTGCCTCAATCATTTCAAATCCCTTATTCATCATAGAAGCAGAATCGATCGTAATCTTTGCTCCCATTGACCAGTTAGGATGTTTCAGAGCCTGTGCCTTAGTTACGGCAGCCAATTCATCTAATGACTTCTGACGGAAAGGACCACCAGAAGCAGTTAATAACAATTTCTCGATTGCGTTATCATATGCCCCGTTCAAACACTGGAAAATAGCAGAATGTTCTGAATCGACGGGAAGTATCGGCACCCTATATTCAGCAGCCAATGCAGTAATCAATTCTCCGGCAACCACTAAAGTTTCCTTATTTGCCAAGGCTATGGCTTTACCCGCTTTAATGGCTGCGATAGTAGGTTTCAGACCTGCATAACCCACCATGGCAGTCAGAACCATATCAATAGGTTTCAACTGCACAACTTGTACTATAGCTTCCGAACCGGCCCATACTTTGATAGGCAGATCTTCCAAAGCTTCTTTTAATTCAGGATATTTCTTTTCATTGGCGATTACCACCACTTCAGGCATAAACTTTCGAGCCTGATTTATCAATAGGTCTACCTGATTATTCGCTGTTAATGCATATATTTCAAAACGATCAGGATGTTCACTCACAACTTCAAGTGCCTGTGTTCCGATTGAACCTGTAGAACCTAGAATAGCTAATTGTCGTTTCATGAATATAACATCTAAAAAACAATGTAATCTTCCGGATTGACCGGTTGACCATTATACCATAATTCAAAATGTAAATGAGGACCGGTTGATAATTCCCCCGTATTTCCCAACAATGCAATTGCTTCTCCGGCAACCACCCGTTCCCCTTGTTCTTTCAATAGAAGGTCATTATGTTTGTAAACAGAAACAAGTCCGTTTTTATGTTGCAATTGTATCACATTCCCTTGATTGGAATCATAACCGGCAAAAACGACAGTACCATCCAAAGTAGCCAAAACACTCGCTTTAGGGGCAGCTGCTATGTCCACACCAAAATGTTTGATACTATCTTGAAAACGAGAAGAGATTATACCATCCACAGGTTTATAAAAGAACACACCCTCAACCGTTACAGGTTTTGTGTTCAAGACTGCCAGATTATATTTTTCCTCATCTTCAAAGGTCTTGACATATTCAAGTTCCTCCTTGCTACGAGGAATTTCAAAATCAGCATCAACGCGAGCCAACGAATCTATTTCACGAATAGAGTCCAGCTCAATATTTCCAGAAATAATACCTGTTACATTTTTCAGATAAAGATTTTGTATTTCTATCATCCTTTCCAAAGAATCTGCCCTCAAGGCATTATCCATGATTTCATTACGTACTTCAACATCCAAATATCCAGGCAAATAATTTCGGATTGGAGTCATGATAATAATTATTGCCGTGAATGCTACCAACGAAAAAGCAAAAACGCCCAATGATACAACGGCTGAAAGTTGAGACAAGCGAAATGTCCAGACTTCTTCTAGAGTATTTTCATTGATAAAAGACAGCTTATACTTGAAACGTATCCGCTTCCAAAAAGATAAATTGTCTGTATTTTTCTTTGTTTTAAACCATTTCATTGATATTCATCTTTTACAAATCAAGCAAACCTTCGGGCATTGAAACAAACATCTGTCGCTTGTCAAAATCAAGATTTGTAACAAGCTCTTCAGCAGCCGGCAACAATATCTCCTTTCCCTGATAATCCACCTGCAACAGCACATTCGAAGTTGAATCGTCAATATCAACGATTTCTCCTAATTCACCCGCATTTTCATCAATTACCGTAAAGCCGACGAAATTATTCCAAGTCATTTCATTCAGCATACTGTCATCATCCATCAGTTCTAACGGGAAATAAACCTCCAGATTCGAAAATTCCCGAGCTTCCGATTCTGAATTGACCCCCTCCAACTTCAACAACATCGTTGTATCAGTTTTATAACGATAATCCTCAACATAAAATGGAACTAAAATTCCATCCATATTACAAATTATATATAAGTCGTCCGAATCGTCAAACACATCACATTCTGTTATCAAAGTGATTTCACCTTTAATACCATGTGGTTTGGCGAATTGTCCGATTTTAAATACTTCTTCCTGCTTAATCATAAACTTACTTTTTACAGACGAGTTATCCGCGCACCAATCTGATTTAATCGTTTATCAATATTCTGATATCCTCTATCAATCTGATCGATATTATGAATTGTACTTGTTCCTTCAGCACTCATTGCCGCTATCAGCAAAGCGATTCCTGCACGAATATCAGGAGAAACCAATGTAGAAGCACGTAATTTGAAACGATTTCCTAATCCGATAACGGTTGCTCTATGAGGATCACAAAGAATAATCTGTGCACCCATATCAATCAGTTTATCAACGAAGAAGAGACGACTTTCAAACATCTTCTGATGTATAAGCACACTTCCTATAGCCTGAGTTGCCACAACCAGAAAGACACTCAGCAAATCCGGAGTCAAGCCCGGCCAAGGAGCATCTGAAATAGTCATGATGGAACCATCAATAAAAGTATCTATCTGATAAGAATCATGTGTCGGAATATGAATATCATCTCCCTGCTGTTCCACCATAATACCTAAACGACGGAAAGAGTTCGGTATTATTCCCAACTTGTCGTATCCTGTATTTTTTATTAATATATCAGAACCTGTCATTGCTGCCATACCAATGAAACTGCCGACTTCAATCATATCCGGCCAAATGGTATGTTCTGTTCCACCTAATTCCTTGACGCCTTCAATAGTCAGCAAATTAGAACCTACACCAGAAATCTTTGCTCCCATCCGATTCAACAT
Organism: Parabacteroides sp.; assembly: GCA_020026285.1. The sequence goes on from JAHHQS010000005.1 coordinate 38,678, forward strand.
AGAAGAAAGCTGTTGCAGATAAGGTTCACAGGCTGCATTATATATAGTTGTTTTTCCTTCAGCCAACACAGCAGCCATCAGAATATTTGCAGTACCAGTAACAGAAGCTTCGTCAAGCAGCATATAAGTTCCTTTTAGCTGTTTGGCATTCACTTCGTAAACCAAACGAACAGGATCATAATTAAATGTAGCTCCAAGATTTTGAATACCGACAAAATGAGTATCCAGACGGCGTCGCCCGATCTTATCTCCTCCCGGTTTCGGAATCATAGCAAAACCATAACGAGCCACAAGTGGTCCGACAATCATGACTGAGCCACGCAAGGAAGCACTCTTACGCAAAAAATCTTCAGTCCTTAAATAATCCAAATCAATGTCATCTGCCTGAAAAGTATAAGTACCAACTGCTGGATGTTCCACCTTGACACGCATATCACGCAAAAGCTGAATCAGATTATTAACGTCCAAAATATCTGGGACATTATGGATAGTAACCTTTTCCGGAGTCAGTAAAACTGCACAGATTACTTCTAGAGCTTCATTCTTTGCTCCCTGTGGAGTAATCTCTCCTGATAATCTATGCCCACCTTCTATAACAAATGAACTCATCTATTCTTCCTTGAAAAATTATTTTTCTTATTATTTCTTGCCAGGATATCACGGCTTTCAGCCAATTTATGAACTTCTTCGTTCAAGACTATCTGACCTCCAGACAATTCATCCAAATCTTTGAAAATCTTTCGATCGTCAACAGATTCCTTGTTCCATGTCAGGAAAGATTTCTTCATCTGGGTTGCCAGTAATTTTACCAATGTATCTTTCTCCGGTCCTTCCGGATATTCAGTAGCCTTCCGAATCATTAATTCCAAAGTCTTACCATAATGACGATAACGTATACGTGAATTGTTATACGGAATCCGTGGAGGACGAGTATACATTTCTTCCTGTTTCACAATTTCATACGGATAATCAATATCTAGTTTGAAGTCCGACATAATCGCCAAATGATCCCACAATATGTGTTTAAAGTCATTCACATCACGCAAATGTGGAAACATATTTCCCATGACATTAATGATCGTATTTGCGCAACGAGTTCTCTCTTCCCGGTCTTCAATCGTAACACAATAATCAACCATATTCTGGATATTACGACCATATTCAGGTAACGCTAATCGTTTCTTTTGTGTATTATATTCCATTCGTATCTATTGTTTGTGTGCAAATATACTCAATTCATCTCTGATATTACAGATATCAGCTAGAAAACAATCGCTCAAACACGACTGTTTTTACATTAATTAAAGAAGTTACAAGTTATACAGAGTTTTTTCAATCCAAAAACTGACAAGATGTCTTAATTATTTCTAATACAAATCTGTATTTTTATAGTGATTTACCGATTTTAGTTCCAAAAATGGAGTATAAAAAGTCTTTTAAAACTAAAAACGGGCTAAAACATCGTATCTTTTCAAGAAAAGTTTCGAGTTTTTTCTGAAAAGGTCAAAGCTTTTCTGAAAAGGATTACGATGAATTATCAGAAAACTTATATTGTTTTTTATTTTGATCCCTTTAGATATAGAAAAGTATCAGGAATTCGCATTCAAAAATATTTTAAACGATTCAAAATCCGTTCAGATTTCATCTTTACAAACGAGACGCAAAGGTACTGGCGAACTTCATTTTTTATCAAAATTCCATAACCGGATATCAACAATTCATCAACAGACTGATAATACCTACATATTGTCAAATCTCAACTCCATATCCCTGCAATATAAATGATGCCACTGTATTCTTATACGATATATTTCAAACAGGGAAAGACTAACTGACAAATTTACAGCTGTTTTATCGGAAAATAAAAGGAATTCTTCTATCCAGAAAACGATATACTTCTCCGAAAAGTTCTTTGATTTCTTTTTTATTAGAAGTATTTTCCGGAACAAATACATTCAAGGAATCAGGTATGACTGAAATATCTATTCGACTATCTGCCCAGACAGGCTCTCCGTCAAGATGCATGATACCAGGCTTACTACGAACAATAGACAACTTATCAGTTTCTAATGTTTTGACAGAGGTATTCTTATCCAGATGTTTGGTAAATAACTGAAGAGCCAGTTCCGGAATATCGACCATTGTAAATGGAGACATAATGGTTACGTTCATTTTTCCATCTTGAATATCCGCCCGAGGTGCTATATAGGCATTATTCCCATATTGAGAAGCATTTCCACATGCAATAAGAAAAGCTTTTTCACTTACCTGATCCGAACCAATCAATAAATTATATACTTCTGGTTTATAACTCAGATATTCCTCTATTGCATTTTTTAAATAAGTGATAGAGCCACGTCTTTTTTCTTTTGCAAATTTCTGACTTACTGCGGCATCGAAACCAACTCCACAAGTACAGAAAAAGACTCGGTCATTGGCCCTACAGGAATCAATTACAGCCTTCCTGCCTTTCCAGATGATTTCAAGAGCTTTTTTCGGATCCATAGGAATGTGCAACTCACGAGCAAGTCCATTTCCCGAACCCATTGGGACAATACCTAATACCGATTTAGAATTAATCATCTGGCGGGCTATTTCATTAACAGTACCATCACCACCTACTGCTATAATACAATCAGTTCCCTTATCGATCTCTTCACGAGTAATTCTACTGGCATGTCCTGCATACTCGGTAAAAGTAAGTGACAATTCATGTCCCGCTTTCTCACACATCAACTCCAATAATCTGGGAATCTTCCTTTTCGAACCAACTCCGGAAATAGGATTTATTATAGCTTGAACTCTCATACAATCAATTTTTCCTGTTAAAAACTTATATAACTCAACAAAAATACAGCTTTTCACAAAACTTTTAGGATAATTAATCTATAGAAGTGAAAAAATTATTATTTTTGCGGTTAATTAAATAAAAAACTAAGAGCGGGAATAATAATGAGTTCTTTTCAGAATCTCTGAATAGGACATAAACAAAATTCTCTTCATTAAAATATGAAACTGTTACAAGAGAAACTATCAAAGTATGATTTACCACAAAAAGCTATGGCTGCTGGTATCTATCCGTACTTCAGAATGATTGAAAGTGATCAGGATACAGAAGTTGTCATCAGTGGTAAAAAAGTATTGATGTTTGGTTCCAATGCCTATCTAGGATTAACCAACCATCCAAAAGTAAAAGAAGCTGCGATCGAGGCCATTAAGAAATATGGTACTGGATGTGCAGGATCACGTTTCTTAAACGGAACATTAGATTTACACATTCAACTTGAAAAACGTTTAGCTGAATTCGTTGGAAAAGAAGATGCCATTGTTTACTCAACTGGTTTTCAGGTTAATTTAGGTGTAGTTTCCTGCCTGACAGGACGCGAAGATTACATCTTATGGGATGAATCTGACCACGCATCTATCATTGAAGGCCATCGTTTGTCTTTTTCCACTAAACTGAAGTATAAGCACAATGATATGGAATCGTTGGAAAAACAACTTCAGAAATGTGAACCTGACAAAGTTAAGTTAATTGTAACTGATGGTGTATTCAGTATGGAAGGTGACATTGCCAAACTTGATAAGATTGTTGCCTTAGCGAAGAAATACAATGCAAGTATTATGGTCGACGAAGCACATGGTATCGGTGTTTTAGGTGATCATGGTCGTGGTACTTGTAATCATTTCGGACTTACTGATGATGTTGACTTGATCATGGGTACATTCAGTAAATCATTGGCTTCTATTGGAGGTTTCATCGCTTCTGATAAAGATACAATCAATTATTTACGTCATAACTCTCGTTCATATATATTCAGTGCAAGTAACACTCCTTCAGCTACTGCTGCTGCCGGTGCTGCTCTTGACATTTTGTTATCTGAACCAGAAAGAATTGAAAATCTTTGGAAACTGACTCATTACGCATTGGATGGTTTCCGCAATATGGGTTGTGAAATTGGTCATACAGAAACTCCAATTATTCCATTGTTTATCCGTGATAATGATTTGACTTTCTTAATCGTCAAGGAATTGTTCGAAGCTGGAATCTTCGTAAATCCTGTTGTTTCTCCAGCTGTTGCTCCAGAAGATACATTAATCCGTTTCTCTTTAATGGCAACACATACTAAAGAACAATTAGATCGTGCTTTGGATGCTATTCATACGGTATTCAAGAAACACAATCTGATTCCTTAATTCGTCCAAAAAGGATATATTTATAATTCAAATAAAGAAGAGCTTCTCTAAAAAAAGGGAAGCTCTTTTTTTGTTGATATATTCATTTTTTCTTTAATTTTGTTGATAATAAAAATAATAAATACTTATGAAACACTCTTTTTTATTTATCGCTTTATCTATACTTCTAAGCGTAGTATTTCCTTTCAGCAGTAGTGCTTTTAAATGGATCAATCCTATGGATGCAGGATATCCTGTTATTCAGAATCAAGCCTTTGTAAATGAATTGTCTCAAACTTATAACCGAATGCCTGAACGTGCCCAATCTGTTATCAGAGAATCGGTCTGGGGATTATCCAAACATTCTGCAGGTTTGGCCATTCATTTCTATACCAATAGTACAGAATTAAAGATAAGATACAAAGTAACTGGTGGGTTTAACATGCATCATATGCCTTCAACCGGTGTTTCCGGCGTTGACTTATATCAGGTAGATCCAAATGGCAAAAAGAACTTCTGTTATGGCAAATATTCTTTTAAAGATACGGTAGTTTATGCTTATAAGGATCTAAATACTCCAAAATTCAACAAACATGGTTACGAATATCAAATGTATCTGCCGTTATACAACGGCGTCAGCTGGATGGAAATTGGTATTGATGACAATGCAGAACTGAAATTCATACCTGTTTACGAAGAGAAACCAATCGTTCTTTATGGAACATCCATTGCCCAAGGAGCTTGTGCTTCTCGTCCTGGCATGGCGTGGGGAAATATCGTTCAACGTTCTTTGGATTTACCTTTAATCAATTTCGGATTTTCGGGAAGTGGCAAATTAGATAAAGAATTTATTGATTTTATAAACGAAATTGATGCCCAGATCTACATTTTAGATTGTATTCCGAATCTGACAGAAAAGAAATTAGAAGAAACAAGAGAGAAAGTTGTAAATGCAGTAAAGCAAATTAGAGCAAAACATCCATCAATTCCAATTCTTCTTCTTGAACATGCGGGATATAGTAATGGAGAGACTAATTTCGAAAAACTGAATTCGTACGAAACAGCCAATATTGCTTCTGCTCAAGCTTACGAGATTCTTAAACAGGAACTGGTTCCAAACCTTTATTATATTTCTCGCAAAGATTTGGATTTCTCTCCTGACGGATGGGTCGATTATGTTCATCCTTCAGACTTAAGTATGGCTAAACAAGCAAATGTTGTAGAAAAGAAAATTCGCGAAATTCTTCATATGCCTGTCGGAGAAATCAGTACGACACGACCTGTCACTCAGAGAAGAGAACCTGGTATGTATGAATGGAAAGGTCGTCACGAACAGATTTTACAGATGAACAAAAAATCTCCAAAAAAGAATGTTATCATTGGTAATTCCATCACTCACTATTGGGGCGGTGTCCCTGAAGCCTCCGTTCAAAGTGGAAAGTTGAACTGGGAGAAAGAAATGAGCAGTTTCCAGAATTTAGGTTATGGTTGGGATAAAATAGAAAATGTCCTTTGGAGAATATATCACGGAGAATTGGATGGTTTCGAAGCTGAAAACATTACTTTATTGATTGGAACCAATAATCTAAGCTCTAATTCTGATGAAGAAATTGTTGAAGGACTGGATAATTTAATTAAGATGATCAGATACAGACAACCAAAGGCTAAAATTCAAGTAATGGGTATTCTGCCAAGAAGAGGCAACGAAGGCCGTGTAAAAAACATCAATGTTGAAATCAAAAAAATGGTAGAATCAAACCTATGTACTTTTACTGATGTCGGACCGTTATTGGTATTAGACAATGGCAAAGTCAACGAAAAATTATTCAGAGATGGATTACATCCAAACGAAAATGGATATAGTATAATATCTCCTCTTATCCATAAATAATTTATTCAAACCATGAACAAGCATGTATTTAATTTCACCAGGATTCAACTTTTGTTAGTGCTTTTAGTATGTAACTTTATAACAATAGCAGCTGAAGAACTCAAGGTGAATTCCAGAATGAGTTATTATACAACAGAGGAAAATGCTGAAATCATGATTTATATTCCATCCGGAAAAGGTAAAGCTTTTCTGGATGGAAAAGATTATTTGCTCGAACCAGGACTCAATCTGATTCCTGTAAAAGTCAATACCTTGAAGACGGGTTCGAATGTACGATTAATTTCGATTGAATATCAAGGTAATAAAAAAGACTATCCAGTCGATCTTGTACGTCTTTCTCCAAAAGCAAACGAAGTAAAAATAGACTATACAACCGGAGGTCTGTATGTTGATGGACTTCCTTTCCTGCCAACCGGTTTCTACTCCAGTCTAAATGAGAATAATTATACTTTTCTGAAGAGTGAGGTAACTCAAGGTATTAATCTGTATTCTCCTTATCATAATATTGTAAAGGAAAATCAAAATAATCGAATGGGATATCTTGATTTGTGTGCACAATTAGGTATTAAAGTTAATTATAATGTATGTAGTCTGGCAGCAACAAAAGGCGGTGTCGGAATAAAAAGTACTGAATCTGAAGAAAAAAGATTTCAAAGTCTACGAGAAGAAATCATGAGAGTCAAAGATCACCCGGCATTACTTTCATATTACATTGCTGACGAACCGGATGGACAAGGAATAAGTCCCGAGACCTTACAACGCTCCTATGATTTAATTCATGAAATTGATCCATATCACCCAATATCTGTTGTAATCATCAGTTCTCTCCCGGCTAAAAGATATGCTAAGACCTACGACATCATCATGGCTGACCCATATCCCGTACCAAATGCTCCTGCTAAAGAAGCTCCTCGTATGATTAAGGATATCTATCAACAAATGCGTTATGAAAAAGCTGTATGGCTGGTACCACAAGTCTTTGGAGGCGGAGAAATCTGGACAAGAGAATCAACAGCCAGAGAAGTAAGGATTATGTGTTATGGAAGTATTTTAGATGGAGCTAGGGGAATACAAGGTTTCCATCGTATGCCAGATTCCGGATCACCTTTGTTATGGAACGGATTTAAAGAAATTGCTGTAGAGCTACAACAAATTTCATCTTATCTATTTGATCCGGATTCAAAAGCAATAGATATGAAGAATGAACAAATTAAAGCCCGGGCTTTTCATGCTAACGGGAATCTGTTAATAATTGCTCAGAATATGGAAAATGAGCCTTGCTCTCTAACCTTAGATATTCCAGAAAACCCTATTCATAACACGGCCGATGTTGTTTTTGAAAACAGAAAAATAAATATCAGTCATAATCAGATAAAAGATCTTTTGCCTGCATTTGGAACAGGCATATATAAAATAGCTTTACAAAAAAGTACATCCAAAATTTCTATAGGAAATCTGATGGTTAATCCTAGCTTTGAAGTTTCTGCTGAAGCAGGAGAAATGATTGGAGGAAGTGGTGGAGCTGGTGGTAACGGAGCGACATTACTACCCGAAACCAGATTCGCTTTTGATGGAGAAACATCTTTACGCCTAAACAATCCTTATCCAAACGCAGGAGCAGTCAGACGATTATTCCCTATAGATAATGAATCTGACAGAACTTACATTCTTTCTGTGTGGGCAAAAGCTGATAAACGTTCCATCGAACTAAACAAATCCAGAGACCAGAAGATGAAATTTAAATTGGCTCTAGGCTCCTTGGGGGAGAATGAATTCGAACTGACTTCTGACTGGAAAAAATATGAAGTAATTTGTCCCCCTCAAGAATATAAACGTACTCATCATGGAGGAGTTTCAGGATCTATAGCTTTGCTAAGCGAAGGAACAGCATGGTTCGATTTAGTTCAAATCACTCCTGAGATACATATTCAGTCAGACAGAACAAAAGACAAGAAAGGCTTTATTATTTCTATGGAATGCTATTTGAATAATGGCAAAATACATTATACAACTAACGGCAAAGAACCGACTCTCTCTTCTCCTATTTATAAAGATCCTTTTGAAGTGAGAACAGTACAAAATATTAAGGCTAAAGTTTTTGTTGGAGAAAAAGGTTATACGACTTATTCTAAAACAATTGCTGCTCACAAAGCTTTGGATGCAAAAGTTTCTTATCTCTTGCCTTATAGTGATAAATATAATGCCGGAGGTGATAAGGCTATGACTGATGGTATTTTTGCACCAATGAATGCGCAGGCTCCTTTCTGGCATGGTTATCTTAAAAACGACATTGATCTGATTGTTGATTTAGGTAGCATCCAGAAAATCAACAAAGTTGAACTTGGTTTTATGCAATCACTGACAGCCTGGGTTATGCCTCCTAAATCTTTGGAAATATTCATTTCGACTGATGGAGAAAATTATAAAAAGGCAGGAAAGATTATCTACGGAGAAGCCAGACAAGGTGCTGGTGAATACGATTATAATAGAATACCGTTTGTTATCGACAAGATCAATAAAAAGGCACGATATATTCATATTAAAGCCGAACACCCAAAAACTCTTCCTTCATGGCACAAAGTCATGGGAGAATCGTGGATGTTTATTGATGAGATTGTTGTAGAATAATATTTCAAGAATCCTGCTTATCAGCCGTCATTGGTAAGCAGGATTCTTTTCAATCTAAAATTAACCTAATCCTTGCAACATTTATTAAAACCTATAAATTTTCTAATTTAGAGAAATAGCATATCTTTGTCTATTATAAAATCTTTGAAAATGATCAGACTAAAGAATTTCTTATTTATATTAAATCTGCTTTTTTTAGGAGTTATATTTCAAGCTAGCGCACAAGACGCTGCTTCTATTCTTGACAAAGCAGCACAGGCTTATGAACAATCGAACGGTATCAAGGCTAATTTTGCATTACATTCTGTTGTACCGGAACAAAATATTTCTGAGAGTTATGAAGGTGTCGTCGAAATGAGTAAAGACAAATTCAAACTTACAACTCCAGACATGATTACCTGGTACAATGGAGAAACACAATGGGTATTTGTTATGCAAAGTGAAGAAGTAAATGTTACTACTCCTAGTGGAGATGAATTACAATTTACTAATCCGGCAATTCTTTTAAAACAATATAAAAAGGGGTTCAAGGCTGTTTATAAAGGTATAACAACCACTCAGGAAGCGAAATCTGCTTATGAAATAGAATTGATCCCTAAAATAAAAAAGGATATTAAACAGATAGATATTCAAATCGATAAAATATCCAACTTGCCAGCAAGCATCCGCATTACGGACAAAAAGAATGCAATAACAACAATCCATATTTCTCAATGGGAAACAGGATTAAACCATCCTGATTCATTTTTTGTTTTTAATGAAAATGATTATCCTGATGCAGAAGTTGTTGATCTTAGATAATAATAAATAAATATAATAAATACATAATTCAATATTATGACTACAACAAACAATGAGAAGGTTCGTTGCCTTATTATAGGTTCCGGACCTGCCGGATATACAGCAGCTATTTATGCTTCCCGTGCAAATTTATCTCCGGTATTATATGAGGGTATTCAACCTGGTGGACAATTAACGACAACTACTGAAGTAGAAAATTTCCCAGGTTATCCTGAAGGCGTTACTGGTCCTGAATTAATGGAAGATTTAAAGAAACAGGCTTTACGTTTTGGTGCAGATATTCGTACAGGAATCGTTACTGCTTCTGATTTATCTGCAGCTCCATACAAAATTACCATTGAAAACGAAAAGGTGATTGAAGCTGATTCTTTAATTATCAGTACAGGTGCTACTGCTAAATATTTGGGCTTACCTGATGAAGCTAAATATGCAGGAATGGGTGTTTCCGCTTGTGCTACTTGCGACGGATTCTTCTATCGTAAAAAAAGAGTTGCTGTTGTTGGTGGAGGTGATACTGCTTGTGAAGAAGCTCTATATTTGGCAAGTCTTGCGAAAAAGGTATATCTGATTGTTAGAAAGCCATTCCTTCGTGCATCCAAAGTAATGCAGGAAAGAGTTATGAAGGCTGAAAATATCGAAGTCCTTTTTGAACATAATACTCTTGGTCTATTTGGAGAAAACGGTGTTGAAGGAGCACATTTAGTAAAACGAAAAGGTGAACCTGATGAAGAATTAGTAGATATAGCTATTGACGGATTCTTCTTAGCTATTGGTCATAAACCAAATTCAGATATCTTTAAGCCATGGCTTGAAACTGATGAAGTTGGTTATATTAAGACGATTGAAGGAACTCCTAAAACAACCGTTCCTGGCGTTTTCGCTGCTGGAGATGTTGCTGATCCTCTTTATCGTCAAGCTATTACAGCTGCCGGAAGTGGATGTAAAGCTGCAATTGAAGCAGAAAGATATTTATCAGAACACGGATTATAATATCTTATAAGATATGAAAGAAGAGCCCGATTAGCACTATACTAATCGGGCTCTTCTTTTTATATCAATTTATTTATTTAATATAAGAGTTGATGGCATCTTCTGCAAAGCATCACTTTCTACTTCAGAGACTTCATTCCATGTATTATAACTTATCAACATAAAATTATAATTTGATAAAGTAGTCTGTGTCATCTTATTTGTTCTTAATACACTACCTTTATGCTGCAACTCGGTATATTCATAAATCTTTTGATTTATGGCTTCACTATTTTCTGTATCATGAACCAAATTCAAAATAGTCAAATTAGAATCAATGGATTGTTTTAAATGATCCGCATAATTCAACAAGAATAAATCTTCTAAAGAATTTATAATAATAAGTGTATTGGAAGCTTTAACGAATTTTCGATTGACAAATACTCCAACGGGACAAACACTCTGTTCTATAAACAACTTTGTTTTGTCTTTCAACAAACTTCCTGAATAAAACCACTCAGGGGCTTTAAAATGACGAAGGAATTTATTGTAGAAAAATGCACGATAACGATTAGCTGCTATATCGGATGGCAAATCACTTAAAGACAAACCTGCACCAACAAGCAAGAAATCATATCCATCATTATTCGCGATATTACAAATATCCTGTCCTGCATTGTTTGAAATTTCATAACGAGTCTTTAAAGGAATATTTAATTTCTGTGCCCCATATAAAATTGGACCAAAACTGACTTCTTCAAATTTATCTGTATGAAGAGGATTTACATCTGTACCTATCGTTAAGTGTAAAGCTGTTATTTCTAATTTATCTTTCGTACAAGCAAACATCTGATGAGCGACATCCAACATGACTTGTCCATTACTTGCTCTACCAAAAGACAAAAGCACTTTAAAGACACCAGGCATTGATTGTTGCCATTCTACTTTGTGAGGTTTAATCTTACCCCAAGTTCTATAACAAAGTTGTATAATAGAAATCAATGGGGTTGTCATGAATGTTGTAACCAACGTCATCAAGACTAACATTACAAAAATAGGAGGAGTTAATATTTTCATATCATACCCAATGGTCAAAACAACTAGTTCCATTAGCCCTCGTGTATTCATTAAAGCTCCAATATACAAACTATCTTTCCATGTTTCACCGACAAAACGGGCAGCAACTAATGATCCTCCAAACTTTCCAATAATAGCAACCAATATAAATATTCCACACATGTACCATAATTCAGGACTATTTAATAATCCAATTTCCGTACGTAAACCAGTAGAGACAAAGAATAATGGCAGGAATAGTGCAAGAGATACGTCCTCTACCTTTTCTGTCATAATCTTTCTAAACTTGACATTATCTGGCATCACAACACCTGCCATAAAAGCGCCAAACAAAGCATGTAAACCTAATATTTCTGTCAGATAAGAGGAAATGATCAAGATCAAAAACATATAGGCTACCATACTTTTATCTAAGACTTCTTTATTATGATAAATATGTCCTACCATTCTCAAAAAAGGACGAACTACAACAAACATAAATACCATGTATATTAAAGAAAATCCTATATTATACACTGCACTTAACATAGTTCCTGCCTGAGCTATTGCAACAACAACAGCTAAAAGGCACCATGCTGTAATATCTCCATTAGCCGCACTAGCCAATGATATTGTTCCTAGATGCGTTTTTGTTAATCCTTTTTCTTGTATGATACGCGCTAGTACAGGGAATGCCGTAATACTTAATGCAATACTAATAAATAGGCCAAAGGATAAGAAAGGAGTACTTTCATATGCATATTTATTATAAAGGAAATAAGCCGTCAGCATACCTAAAAAGAAAGGAAATATAGTACTGGTATGACTAATGAGAATTGTTTCTTTCAATTTTTGTCGAACTTCTGTCAGATTCAATTCCATACCAATAGCAAACATAAATAAGATAAGTCCAAACTGACTTAAGATATTTATATTATGAAGGGATTCTAATGGAAATAGAAAAGATGACACTTCTGGAAATAAGTGTCCTAATACAGAAGGACCTAAAACGATACCTGCAACAATCTCTCCTATAACTGTCGGCTGCTGCATTTTAACAAATAACCAACCAAAGATGCGGCAAGTTAACAGAATAACTATAATCTGTAGAAGTAATATTCCAACTGATGTTTCAATATGATGCAACAAAAGATTTTTGAATACAACAAAACCCTCTGACAGATTATGAGGAGCATCTGTATTAACAGCTATAGCTTCTTGCACCTGACGGGCTTCGCCTTCCTTAACAATTAGATACATTAACCCACCAAACACAACTATCATTATCACATAAAAAAGTAAACTTTTAGTTGCCTTACTCATGAGATTAAATTTTAGTAGTAACAAAAATAAAGAAAATCCTCTAAATCTCAATAATTAAGATCAAATTTTTTCTTCATGGTATAGAATATTCTAATTGTATATACAAAGAAAACTTTTATCGATTTTTGATATAAACAAAAGAGCCGATCCAGTAAAGACTGAACCGGCTCTTCAAACCTAAA
>JAHHQS010000050.1 GCA_020026285.1 Parabacteroides sp.
ATCCTTTCTATTTTATCTGTAATTCTCAGATGCAAATCTAAGGTAGTTGTTTAGGAGTTTTTAAACGGTTCAAATTTTTAATAAATAGAGCTAGTATCTATAATGATACAGAATAATGCAAAATAGAATGGGTAAAAGTGACACTTTGTTATTTGTGTCATTTTGATAGAATATATATCCTTCTTGAAAAGTATGTTTTAACAAATATTTTGATTATATTTGTATAGCAGCTTAACAGGAAATGAATAAAGAGAGGCCGTTTAAATCGGGTAGAGTAAATCTTCTTTTTTATTCTTTGTATGTTGAGGCAGAATCTTGGATATTTGAAATCTTAAATAAAATCAAAATTATCCTATGGCTACTTATTCTATTACAACATTGATAGAAAATTGTGTATACAGTCGTCACATGGAGGCTGAACATGGTTTGTCTCTTTTCATTCGTACACCAGAGAAAAGAATTCTTTTCGATACAGGTCAGAGTGATTTGTTGCTTCGAAATGCAGAATTGCTACCAGTTGATTTGAAGCTTGTTGATGCTTTGGTTTTATCGCATGGACATAGTGATCACACAGGTGGTTTGAGAGCTTTCATGCAAGTAAATAGTCATGCATTGATTTATTGTAAGCGGGAAATCTTGAATCGTAAGTTTAAAAACAAACGCGAAAATGGAATACAGGATGCTTCAACGCTAAATTTATCTCGCTTCCGCTTTGTGGATGAAGTTACAGAAATTTGTCCGGGGGTAATTATTTGTCCGAAAATACCTTTATATGATTGGAATGATACTCATTTTGATCAGTTTAATACAGAAGTGGGTGGAATGCGTATTCCGGATACGTTTGAAGATGAGCTGGCTATTATCCTGATTACCAATACAACTTATTCTGTTTTAAGCGCATGCTCTCATCGTGGGGTGACAAATCTGTTGCGTAAGACGGAAGAATTATTTCCGGATAAGAAACTGGATACACTGATGGGAGGTTTTCATATTCGTACTACCGGTGAAGAGAAATATTATGTTATTGCTGATTATCTGAAGAAAGTGCAGCCTAAGCAGATAGGTATCTGTCATTGTACAGGGGTTGACCAGTTTGCTCGCTTCTGTCGGGATTTTCCGGATATTGTCTTTTACAATCATGTAGGAAAGATTACAGAAATAGTATAGGTGATTTTAACTGAATAAATAAACGGTTCTATCTGGTTATTCTGATAGAACCGTTTATTTATCTATGAATAGATAGTTAACAACCAGTACCATCTAAACTGCAGACAGCTCCTTCTGCAATCGGACGAGATTTTAATCCGGCATCTTCAGGCGTAAGAGTAACAGTCCCATCTTCAAGGACCAGACAAGGTATTCCTACAGAGCCTGTCTTTTTAGCTTCGTCAAAAACCGAATTGTTATCGCGCAATTTCAGAAAAGCCTTCAAATCTTTTACGTGTTTGCCGATGTCGATTACCTCGTATTTATCATTTCCTTTCACCTGATCGTCCAGATAAGTACAATCAGGACAAGTTTCCATACCATAAATTTTTATCATAACTAACTATTTAAATTGTATAATTCTAATAAAAAGAAGAAAGTTTCCCTTTCAGTACAAATTTAAATAAAAAAGTTTACAGGTTGATTTTTATATGTCATTTCAATGATAATTATGATTGCGTTTTAAAATCATGATTCCCTGTTTCATGATAAAATCTTATCTTTATGGACTCGAAAGGAAAATATTTAGGATTTTAAGGATTATATAAACACGATATTTACATGGAAAAATTAAAAACACTGTTGATTGCTGTTGTTGCTGGAATTTTCCCTCTCGGAGCTCAGAATGTTGGGAAAAGCCTGACGGTCGATGATTTGGTGTCATGGCAACGAATCTCTCAACAGAAAATTTCTGATAATGGGGAATGGGTGGCTTGTAAAATGGAACCTTGGAAAGGTGATGCCACCGTTTATCTGTATGGAATGAAAGGAGAGGAAGTGGCTAAATTTACGACTGCCGGGCAGTTCGATTTTTCGTCTTCTTCTTCTTTTCTTGTTGTAAGTCAGTTACCGGAAACATCTTTTCTCGAAGAATTGAAAATCAAGAAGACCAAGAAAGAGAAGATGCCGATGAATTCACTGGTTATTCATGCAGTGAAAGGAGAAGGTGAGAAAATTGATTCAGTCAAGACATATCATCTGGCTCAGAAAGCCGATTGGCTGGCTTATCAGCGTGGGCGTAAGGATTCAACTCTTTATGTTCGTTCTTTAGATGGTAAAATTGTTTACTCGTATCCTTCGGTAATATCATACGGCTTTGCGAAAAAATCGGGAATGCTTTATTATCTAGAGGGTCATAAAGACGGTAAGAAACTTTATATTCTGAACCCTGCCATGGGTAATCCCGTCCTTGTCAAGGAAGGAAAAGGAGAATTTATCAAGATGACTTTTGATGAACAAGGTGATAATTTGGCTTTTTTATATGCAGACGACAAGAAAACAGCTTATAAAGAAACAGAACTTTGGTTGTCGAAGCATCAGCAGGAAGCCGAACGCATTGTTTCGGCAGGACATATTGCTTTACAGCAAGGTTGGGTTGTCAGTCAGTATAGTGATTTGAATTTTTCCAAGTCTTCTTCGCGACTGTTTTTTGGAACATCTCCTGAGCCTAAACAGATTGATACACTGCAGTTGGCTGAGAATCGGCCGAAAGTACAAGTCTGGAGTTGGAACGAACCGGTACAGTATACCGTACAACAATTTAATAAGGAAAAAGATCTGAAGAAAACTTATGGAGCTGTTTATCGTTTGAGTGATGGAAAAGTTTTTCAATTGGCAACAGAAAAACAACCTGATTTGTCGATAGCTAATGAAGGGGATGGATCCTATGCTTTAACATCCACTTCCCGTCCTTATTCCTTGTCATGGATGTGGGAAGGACGTACACGGCATGATTATTATATTGTTTCGTTGGAGAATGGTGAACGTAAGCAATTGGCAAAAGCCGACTATGGTTATTATCATCTTTCTCCGGAAGGTAATTATGCATATTGGTATGCTGAAACAGATAGTTGCTGGTACACCATTTCTTTGGCAGATGGAGTAAGGTATCGGTTGACTACCCCCGAATCTTTTGTAGGATGGGATGAAGATAATGATGTTCCGGATTATCCTTCAGCTTATGGGGCTGCAGGCTGGTCGGAAGGTGATGAAAGTCTTTATTTGTATGATCGTTATGACATCTGGAAGTTCGATCCGAAGGGAAAGGAGAAGCCGGTGAATATGACACTCAATGGAAGAGATAAGAAAATAGTCTATCGTCTGGTTAATCTGGATGAAGAGTCGCGGAATATAAAAGTGAAAGAAACTCAGTTGGTGAAAGGAACAGATGAGGTTGGAAAAGGAGACGGATATTATAGTCTTCGTTTAACCAAACCTTCGGTTCCCAAGCAGTTGATGGCTGGTGATTATATGTTGAGTTCCATACAGAAGGCTAAGAATGCGAACAAGATTATCTTTACCAAGGAATCTTATGAGATGTTTCCTGATATTCATTATTCCAATATGTCTTTCCGGAAGCCGATACAACTGACTTCTGGTTATAAGCAGCAGGAAGGTGTGATATGGGGAAAGGCCGAATTGGTTTCATGGACATCTTTGGACGGACGTAGGCTGGAAGGAGTAATTTACAAACCCGACAATTTCGATCCGAGCAAGAAGTATCCCATGATTGTAAACTTCTATGAACGTAATTCTGAAAACTTATATAAATATCACATGCCGGAAGCACATCGTTCAACGATCGATTATCGTTTGTATAATAGTAATGGTTATATCATCTTTAATCCGGATATTCGTTATCAGGATGGCCATCCGGGTGAAAGTTGTTATAATTGTATTGTTCCGGGTATTCAGAAAATACTATCGAAGGGCTATGTAAATGAAAAAGCAATTGGAGCTCAAGGTCATAGTTGGGGTGGTTATCAGGTTGCATATCTGGCAACTCGTACAAATATGTTCGCAGCTATCGAATCGGGTGCGCCGGTTGTTAATATGTTCAGCGCTTTTGGTGGAATTCGTTGGGGGTCCGGTCTGGCTCGTGCTTTCCAATACGAACACACTCAGAGTCGTTTAGGAACTGATCCTTGGTCTGGTCCGGAAATTTATAAAGAGAATTCTCCTCTGTTTACTATGGATAAGGTACAGACTCCAATTCTGATTATGCATAACGATTGTGACGGACATGTTCCATGGTATCAGGGAATAGAATATTTCGTTGCAATGAAACGTTTAGGTAAACCTTGCTGGATGTTGAATTATACGGGAGAGCCGCATTGGCCGATGAAAATACCCAACAAGGTGGATTTCCAAAAACGTATGATGCAGTTCTTTAATCATTATCTGAAGAAAGAAGCTATGCCTCGTTGGATGGAAGAAGGTCTTCCTGCTGTGGAGGAACCTTTTGAATTGGGTTATTGATAGAACCGTTTGATTAGAGCGATCCGGCTTAACAATATGAGAAATATGACAATCCGATTATCAATTGATTTTATATGAAATGATAATCGGATTATTTTTTTTGAAAAAACTGTATTAAACTTTTCTTTTCGATCTATAAATAAGATTGTGAAAGGAGTTGAGTTCGGAATAAAAGTGTTTACTTTGTATTGTGTTTATTCGAGTAATGTTATTTCAGTTTATGAAAAGAATTCTTTTGGGGTTAATCCTTCTATGTGGAATATATCCATTGTCTGCTCAGCAGAAACCTGTCTATTTAGACGATAATCAGCCTGTTGAAAAGCGAGTTGAAGATCTTCTGAAACGATTGACAGTGAAAGAGAAAGTAGCCATGCTTCATGCACAATCCAAATTTAGCAGTCCGGGTGTTCCCCGTCTTGGGATTCCCGAGTTCTGGATGTCGGATGGTCCGCATGGAGTTCGTCCGGAATTGCTTTGGGATAAATGGAGGCTGGCCGGATGGACGAATGATTTCTGTGTCGCTTTTCCTGCGCTGACTTGTCTGGCTGCAACCTGGAATCCGGAAATGTCTCATATATATGGAAGCTGCCTGGGCGAAGAAGCCCGCTATCGTAATAAAACGGTGCTATTGGGACCGGGCGTAAACATATATCGGACTCCATTGAATGGTCGGAATTTTGAATATATGGGTGAAGATCCTTATTTAAGCAGCCGGATGGTTGTTCCTTATATTCAGGGAATCCAGAAAAACGGGGTGGCAGCTTGTGTAAAACATTTTGCATTAAACAATCATGAGATAAACAGACATACCACAAACGTAATTGTTGGTGACAGGGCTTTGTATGAAATTTATTTACCAGCTTTCAAAGCAGCTGTTCAGGAAGGTAAGTCCTGGGCTGTGATGGCTTCGTATAATCTTTATAAAGGACAATATGCCTGTCATAACAAACGTCTTCTGAATGATATTTTAAGAGAAGAATGGAAGTTCGATGGAGTGGTCATTTCTGATTGGGGTGGTGTACATAATACGGATCAGGCAATTGCTTTTGGTGTAGATATGGAGTTTGGAAGTTGGACCAACGGCTTGTCTAGTGGAATATCAAATGCATACGATAATTATTTTCTGGCTTCACCTTATCTGAAGAAAATAGAATCCGGAGAGATCGGAACAAAGGAACTGGATGAGAAGGTCAGGCGAATCTTGCGTTTGGCTTTCCGTACAACGATGAATCGGAATCGTCCTTTTGGTTCTATATTGACTCCGGAACATTATGAAGCTGCTCGTCAGATTGCTGAAGAAGGGATTGTTCTGCTTCAGAATAATAATCAAGTATTGCCTATCGATCTGGAACGGACAAAGAAGATAGCGGTAATTGGAGAGAATGCTATCAAAAAGATGACTGTTGGTGGTGGCAGTTCCTCATTAAAGGTTCAGCATGAGATTTCTCCTTTAGATGGAATTAAAAAAAGAGTAGGGAAAAAGGCGGAAGTTGTTTATGCTCGAGGTTATGTCGGTGATGTTGGCGGTATATTCGATGGAGTCGTGACTGATAGCATAGAGGATAATCGTTCTGCTGAAGAATTGTTTGCAGAAGCTGTCAAAGTAGCTGCGGAATCGGATTATGTTATTTTTGTTGGTGGATTGAATAAAAGTGGCGGACAGGATTGTGAGGATTCCGATCGTAAATCATTGGATTTACCTTATTCACAAAATCAATTGATTACAGCATTGGCTGCAGTAAACAGGCGTATGATTGTTGTCAATATTTCAGGAAATGCCGTATCTATGCCTTGGAAGAAAGAAGTTCCGGCTATTTTGCAAAGCTGGTATTTAGGTTCTGAAGCAGGAAACTCTATTGCAGCTGTATTAATGGGGGATGTCAATCCGAGCGGGCGTCTGCCTTTTACGTTTCCGGATAAGTTAGAAGATGTAGGTGCTCATCGTCTGGGAGGTTATGTTAATTATCGTAGTGAAAAGGTGGTGGACGTTGACTACAAGGAAGGTATTTTTGTCGGTTATCGCTGGTATGACAAGGAAAAAATCAAACCTCTTTTTCCTTTTGGACACGGATTAAGTTATACCTCTTTTTCGTATGGGAAACCGGTCGTTGATCAGAAACAGATGACTGCTAATGATACTTTAACTGTAAAAATAAAGGTCCGGAATACAGGAAATAGAGAAGGAAAGGAAGTCGTTCAGCTTTATATCAGGGATTTGAAATCGTCGTTGCCTCGTCCTGAAAAAGAATTGAAAGGTTTCCGGAAAATAAAGTTACAGCCGGGCGAAGAACAGGAAGTCTGTTTTAAAATTAAAATTGAAGACTTGCGTTTCTTCGATGATTCTCAGCATAAATGGATTGCCGAACCTGGTAAGTTTGAGGCAATTGTTGCAGCATCGGCCACAGATATAAAAGGAAAACTGTCTTTTGAACTGAAATGATCTTTTTGATTATAGTATAATTGTTTTAGTTCCAGTTGACAGGAACAGAAAGCAGACACGAATCCGGTCGAGGAACAATGTTTCCGACCGGATTTTTTGTTTGGATATAAAAGAATGTAATGGACTTGGTTCTTTCGTTCCCGGACTAACACAGGAAGAACGATTCTTCCTATTTGCAAATGAGGCGGATTTTCATTTCTTTTGTAAGTCGAATTAGAAAATAGAATAAAATGATATCACTTTATGCTGGATTAATATCCAAGGTGCTTCACATAGCCGAACAGCAGGTCCGGAATACGATAGAACTGCTCGATTCTGGTGCTACCATCCCTTTTATCAGCCGTTATCGAAAGGAAATGACAGGGGGACTGGATGAAGTGCAGATTGCCGATATTAAAAATAATCTGGATAAATATACCGAACTGAAGGCTCGTAAAGATACTATTCTGAATGCGATTGAGAAACAGGAAATGCTGACTCCGGAACTGAAGGAACGTATCGAGGCTTCATGGGATAGTAATGAGATTGAAGATATTTATCTTCCTTATAAGCCGAAACGTACAACCCGGGCAGAGATTGCTCGGAAAAAAGGGCTGGAACCTTTGGCCAAGATGATTGCTGCTCAACGGGATCAATTCCTTGCCGGTCGAGTTCCTTCGTTTGTGAAAGGAGAGGTGAAAGATGAGGAGGACGCTCTCCAGGGAGCACGTGATATTATTGCCGAATGGGTGAACGAAAATGAACGGGCTCGTAATCAGGTTCGTCTGGCTTTTCATCAGGCAGTGATTTCCGCTAAAGTAATAAAAGGCAAAGAAGAGGAAGGTGCCAAATATCAGAATTATTTTCAGTTCGAAGAGAAGCTGAACCGTTGTCAGTCTCATCGTTTGCTGGCTGTTCGTCGAGGAGAAGAGGAAGGAATACTGAGAGTATCCATTGCTCCGGCTGATGATGAAGCCTGTCTTGAATCCCTTTATCGGATTTACAAACGGAATAACGGTGAATGTTGGGATCAGTATCAGCTGGCTATAAAAGATGCTTATAAGCGTTTGCTTAAATCGGCTATTGAATCGGAATATGCTAAGAGCAGCAAGCTGAAAGCCGATGAAGAGGCTATTCGTGTCTTTGCAGAGAATCTGCGTCAGCTTTTATTAGCCGCACCTCTTGGACAAAAACGTGTGCTCGGAATAGATCCCGGATACAGAACCGGATGTAAAGTTGTCTGTCTGGATGCACAAGGTAATCTTATTCATAACGAGACAATTTATCCGCATCCACCAAAGAATGAACGAAAGAAAGCCGAGATCAAGATTCAGCATCTGGTGGAGGCTTATGATATAGAAGCCATTTCAATAGGCAACGGAACAGCCAGCCGCGAAACCGAACAATTCATTACAAATATCCGGTATACCAAGCCTGTCAAGGTGTTTGTGGTAAGTGAAGACGGAGCTTCTGTGTATTCGGCTTCGGCGGTGGCTAGAGCAGAATTTCCTCAATATGATGTAACTGTCCGTGGAGCGGTAAGTATAGGAAGAAGACTGATGGATCCGTTAGCAGAGCTGGTGAAGATTGATCCGAAAAGTATCGGTGTCGGTCAGTATCAGCATGCCGTTGATCAGGTTCTATTGAAGAAGAGTCTGGATCAGACCGTGGAAAGTTGTGTGAATATGGTTGGAGTGGATGTAAATACGGCAAGTAAGGAGTTGTTGACTTATATTTCCGGTTTGGGTCCTTCTTTGGCTCAGAACATTGTCAATTACCGTCAGGAGAATGGTCCGTTTTCAAGTAGAAAGGAATTGAAAAAAGTGCCTCGTCTGGGAGAGAAAGCTTTCGAACAGTGTGCTGGTTTCCTTAGAATATCGGGGGGAAAGAATCCGTTGGATAATTCGGCTGTTCATCCGGAAAGTTATCCGATCGTGGAGGCTATGGCTTCTGATTTGAACTGTACGGTGGAAGAGTTAATCAGACAGAAGGATTTAAGACATAGAATCAGGCTGGAGAAATATCAGACTGAAAAAGTGGGTATGCCTACATTGGAAGACATTATGAAAGAGCTTGACAAGCCGGGAAGAGATCCGCGAAGTGAGATTCAGGAGTTCAGTTTCAACGAGAATATTCATACAATTGACGATTTGAAGGAAGGTATGGTGCTTCCGGGTATTGTGACCAACATAACGAACTTTGGATGTTTCGTTGACGTCGGAATTAAAGAGAATGGTTTGGTTCATATTTCTGAACTGGCCGATCGTTTTATAAGTAATCCGGCTGATGTGGTTTCCATTCATCAGCATGTACAAGTAAAGGTTTTGAGTATTGATACGGCTCGTAAAAGAGTTCAGTTATCGATGAAAGGTATAGAATGAAAGCGAAAATAAATAAAACAAATGTAGCCAGACTTCTCGATAAGGCGAAGGTGGCTTATGAATTAGTCCCTTATGAAGTGGACGAAAATGATTTGAGTGCAAAACACGTTGCTGAACAATTAGGCGAAGATGTTCAGCAGGTTTTCAAAACATTGGTGTTGAGGGGTGATAAATCCGGTTATTTCGTTTGTGTTGTTCCGGGTGACGCTGAAGTGAATCTGAAAAAGGCTGCCAAGGTTTCAGGAAACAAGAGCTGTGAAATGATTCATGTGAAAGAACTTCTTCCGTTGACAGGGTATATCCGTGGAGGTTGTTGCCCGATTGGCATGAAGAAACATTTCCCGACTTATATTCATTTTACGGTGGAATCGCATGAAAAGGTATATGTGAGTGCCGGACAGCGTGGTTTGCAGGTCTGCTTGGCTCCGGCTGATCTGATTCGTGAGTCGAGAGCTGAAATCGCTGAATTGATTGACTGATAAGAAACATCCACAGAGAAACATCGAAAAGATTGTTTTCTGTGGATGTTTTTTTGTCGCTTATTTTTCAACTCTGAATTTTAATATGGTAATTGAAGTAGGAGGAAACTTATAAGTTTTCGGTACTCCAAGCATGAAGCTTACGTGTTTCTTTACAGGCTTGATTAAGTCCGGTTTCTTGAAAGTGTTCCTGGCATCCTTTTCTCCGGCTAGTTCAACTACATCTGCCGCATCTTCTACTGAAATACCTTGAATATTCAGTTCGGCCTTTTCTTCATGCTGAGTTGTATTCACTACTTTGATATAGACATATCCATGTTTGTGATCGATTGTGGTAACCGAAGCCAGTGACGGATAAGGAGGCATGTATCCTTTTAGAACCAACTGATCGTTTATGAAACATTGAATGGAATCATATTGGCAGGAAATCTGAACGTGGTACTCTATATTGTTCGAAATGGAGTAAGGAATGGAAGAACTCAATGTATCTGTCACATTTCCACTCTGATGATAGAGCTGGGCTTTACCTTTACTTAATTCGAAACAGATATAATCCTGTTCTTGCTTTTCTTTTCCATTGTTTCTGACTCTGAACTGAATAGGTCCACTTCCTTTTGTCCTTTTGATTGAAGTGCTGAATTCGTAATTTGTCAGAGCCGAGTCGCCTAACAGAATATAATTCCATCGGTTCCGGATAGGGGTCAGTTTCCCGGAAGAAACATCCCATTTGCCCCTGACAGTCTTTCCTTCATTAATCAGATTATTATTGATTGTTGTCTGATTGATTTCAAAACTGTTGTCGAACATATAAATGGATGCGTATCCGCTGGTAAAGTTGGGCCGCATATACGTTTCGATCTTAGTAGGAATCACTTCGTCGCCGCGATACTTGCCAAACAGCTGCATCAGGTAATAAGAAGGAGATGGAACCACCTGATAATTGTTGAATAATAACAAAGGCCATTTGTCTTTGGTATAACAGGCATGTCCCAAAACCGGAGAATAAGCGATTCTTGTCATCATGTTGGGATATTTCTCTATACCAATCAGGAAGCAAGCTTCGCCGATTGCTGCAGCCATGGTGCGAGCCTCCGACTTTTGAATGTTTCCGAATTCTCCAACAAAAGTATTATCCCACAGGTAACGACTCTTCACGGTGGAATATTTGCTCTCATTAGCCAGATAGAAAGAATTTTTTCCGTTGAAATGGATATCTCTCCATTCGTTTCTTGGCTGACGTCCTTCCAGACGATTGCTGATTATAGTGATATCCGGCCATTTCTCATGGATGGCCTTTCTAAACAGGTCGAATCGTTTGGTATATTCGTGACCATAATTCTCGCTTCCTATCTCTATATATTTCAGATTGAAAGGTTTCGGATGTCCATTCTTGGCACGCATTGCTCCCAGAACAGAATCTGTCGGATAATTGGCATAGCCAATGGCATCCAGAGCTTCCTGAACCAGTTTGTCCATTTCTGTGATGGATTCGTAACGGGGACGACGATACATATTGGTGATGCCGCTGTTGATAACATATATCGGTTCGGCTCCAAGGTCTTCACAAATCTGTAAATATTCATGATATCCGGTTCCGTTGGTTGTTCCGTAACCCCAGACACCCCAGAAATGTTTTCTTTCGGCAATATCCCCGATAGTCTCTTTCCAGATCGGATATGTTCCAGCGGTATAACCTTCGGCAAAAGCTCCGCCAGGAAAACGGACGAATTTCGGATTCAGTTTGGCTATTGCTTCCATCAGGTCTTGACGCTGACCATTTTTTCTGCCTTTCCATGTCTCTTCCGGAAATAGTGAAACAACATCCAGCCAGAACAAGTGATTGCTATCAGTCGAGAATGTCAGAATTGCATTATCGCTGTTGGCATTGGCAATGAACTTGTGTCGGATTCGTTTCCATTCGTAGTTTGTCTTTACGGTACAGATATCACTCAGGCGTTCGTTACCGATCGAATCTTCTAAAGCAACATGTATTTCCTTCGGGAGAATTGTTGTCCCTTTCACCTGGAACGAAAGCTGATAGGCTTCTCCCTTGCGGATGGATAGGCCGTGATAACCCTCGGCAGCAACACCGCCTCGTCCGTTTATGGCAGCCTTCGTTACTGAAACAAGCATCGATCTTTTATTCCTACCCCCTAGAGTATCTCTTCGGTCGGGATACATACTGGTTGATGGTGACAAAGGTCTCCAGCCGGGAAAAGAATCCGGACGAATAAAAGGTATTTCAAAGCCGTTCGGGGTTTTTAGCATTCTTCGCTGATAATCGAAAGGACAGTTCAAAGGAGGAACACCATCTTCGAAACTTCGGTTCTGAATCATTTCTGCATATAAACCGCCATCAATCGCATGATTGATTTCTTCTAAAGTAATACCATATAAATTCGGATTGACAGGCTGTAGAGTCCCTTTAGCGTCTATGTGGATAATTGAAGTGACAGGCGTTTCCTGCTGACATGCTGAAAAGATTCCACCTAACAGCAGTCCAAAAACCGTAAACTTCAAGTATAATATAACTTTTCTCATTCTTATTAAAAGAGCCTCTCTTAAATTTGAGTGCAAACTTATACAAATAATCTCAGATTTTCTATAGTTCGAATCCGTAAATCAACGTATATTTGCATGATTTCCATAGTAGGAACCTATAAATTTGAGTCGTTTGAGGTATGATAAGGCAAATGATTCGTCTTGTTTGTATTATAAATAAAAAATCATGCAGAAAATATATTCCCGTTCGATAAGTAGATGCTTGCTTCTTTTGGCGTGTTGTTTCACTTCTCTAGCTATATTGAAAGCACAGACCGTTTACGAAACAAAAGTCTTCAAACCAAAAAGGATCAAGACATTGCAGGTGGTCAAGCCGGATGAAGTATTTACGACTCCCGTCATAACACTGGATAGTGATGAGCAGATACTGATTAATTTTGATGATCTGACACCAAACTATACACGATACGCCTATTCCATCATTCATTGTGATGCCAACTGGCAGCAGTCGTCGTTGAGTATGCTCGAATATATGCAGGGATTTCAAGGACTGCCTATTGAGGATTTTGCGCCATCCTTTAACACAACGGTTCAGTATACCAATTATCAGTTGATGTTGCCGAATGATGAGGTGCAGTTCAAGGTTTCCGGTAATTATGTAGTGAAAGTCTATCTGGAAGAAAATCCGGATGATGTCATTTTCACGGCTCGTTTTTCGGTGGTTGAACCGCAGGTGGAAATCCTTTCCGAAATCACAGGAAATACTTTGGTCGATACATATCAGAAAAGTCAGCAAGTCAAGTTTACCGTTTTGAAAAAGAATTTCAATATTACTTATCCGCAGACCGATTTGAAAATTCGTGTGGAACAGAACAATCGAATTGATAATTCGGTTACGAAAGTGATGCCGACAGGTATTCTGAATGATCGTATCTCTTACGATAATTGTAGAGAATTGATATTCCCGGCTGGTAATGAGTATCGTCGAATGGAATATCTGACGCATAAATACAATGGTATGCGAGTTGAGGAAATATCTTATTTCAATCCGTATTATCATGTGGAACTGACAAAGGATCGTCCGAGCAGTATGGTCCCTTACGAATATGATCAGGATCAGAACGGACGTTTTTATATCGGTTGCAGTCGTTGCGACAATGTAGACGTGGAAGCGGATTATTATATTGTTCACTTTGCTCTGGAGATGCCCGAAGCCAAGCAGGGAAAGGTGTATCTGAATGGTGATTTTACCAATAATCAGTTTGATGAAAACAGCGAAATGATTTATAATCAGGATACGCAACAGTATGAAAAGGCGTTATTACTGAAACAGGGAAACTATAATTATCAGTATTTATATGTTCCTGCCGGAGAAAAGGTCGGAAAAACCGGAAGTATTGAAGGTGACTTTCATCAGACAGAAAACGAATACACTATCTATGTTTATTTCCGTCCGATGGGTGCACGCTATGACCGTCTGATAGGCGTACAGACTACCCATATTCACGGTCATGAAGAAAAATGATCATATCTTATGGACGCATCTGCCTGCAATATAGGTTGCCTTGATTGCTCTGTCGTCGGCTTGCGTCATTAATCCGAACAACATATTCTCTACATTCCACAGGTCTGATTCCACCAAATGTTTGTATCGAGCCTGCTGGGCTTGTGTCGACTGATAATCAACCACGATAAAGTCGGCATATTTCCCTGTTTGAAAATTGCCAATCTCCTGATCCAGCTGCAAGGCATGAGCACTTCCCAAGGTAGCCTTATAAAAGGCTTCGAAAGCAGACATCGGATAACCATTCAATTGCTGGACTTGATAGGATGCTCCTAAGGTCTGGAACATGGAAAAAGTTGTTCCGGCCCCGACATCAGTTCCCATTACGGTCTGCATATTGAATTTGTTCGCCTTCTGCATATCATACAATCCACTTCCCAGAAAATTGTTTGAAGTGGGGCAGTGTACGACGATTGCTTTTACTTTGGATATTCGCTCGCATTCGGAATCGCTTAGATGAATTCCGTGTGCCAGTAAGGTCCGATCGGTGAGTAAGCCGAACGATTCGTAGACGCTTAGGTAATCCGGACAATCTGGAAAAAGTCTTTTTACAAAGGCAATCTCATTTCTATTTTCAGACAGATGAGTCTGTATATAAGTATCAGGATAATCTTCATGAATCATTCGGCAGACATCCAGTTCTTCAGGTGTGCAGCTGATGGCGAATCGGGGGGTAATCACGTATCGGTTGCGACCTTTTCCGTGCCATTTTTCTATCAGATTTCTTACATCCTTGTCTGCTGTCTGGGGCGTGTCGCAGAGATAATCAGGAGCTTCACGATCCATCAGAACTTTTCCGGCCATTATACACATATTCTGTTTGGATGCTTCCTCGAACAGGATATCTGTAGCCTGAGGATGTACGGAACCGTATGCCGAACAAGTGGTTACTCCGTTCTTAAAAAGTTCTTTCAGGAAGATCTGCGATATTTGACGACAATGATCGGTATTTTCGAAAGCCTGTTCTGCCGGGAAAGTATATAAATTCAGCCAGTCGAGCAGTTGCTTCCCATACATGCCGATAATCTCGGTCTGGACATAATGGACATGGGCATCTATGAATCCGGGCATCAGAATTCTCCCTTGAAAATCCACAACCTTTGCATCTGAATATTTTGATAATATATCCGATGATTTTCCGCAATCCAGTATTCGTCCGTTACAAACACATAATGCACCATTCTTGATGTAGGTGTATTTATTTTCATTCTCCGAAGTATCGTTGAAATGAAAAATGTCTCCTAAATAAATAACTTTCTCTTCAGACATAATTTACTTCCAGTTATAATCGCTTACAGAAATTACTGTATATGATTGTTTCAGAATAAAGATACGAAAAAAATCATACATAATATCTTATTTGCAGGTTGTTGAATATTTTGTCTCTGATTTATAAATTTCGGACACATATTTCATCACCATTCTCTTTCCACTTAGGTGGTTCACTCTTTCCACAATCGTGGAAAGAAAAAACGTCGGTCGTTTTTATAAAAATGTCCAATGTTTTATGAAAAAAGAGGGACGAAAAAAATAAAATACGGGATGTTCTCTAGTTTTTATCAAAACTTTCCTATGAATTCATGTAAAGTTATTTAACTTTGCATGTAAATTTTAAACACAATTTATTATGTCAGTAGCAAAAAGAGATGATGATAATCGCAAAGTAACAACTCATCGTCTGTTTGAAATGAAACAACGTGGGGAAAAGATTTCTATGTTGACAGCCTATGATTATTCTATGGCAACATTGATTGATCAATCAGGTATGGATGTTATTTTGGTTGGCGACTCAGCTTCGAATGTGATGGCTGGAAATACAACAACTTTGCCAATCACTCTTGATCAGATGATTTATCACGGAAGATCTGTAGCAAAGGCTGTAAAGCGTGCTTTAGTAGTTGTGGATCTGCCTTTTGGTTCTTATCAGGGAAATTCAAAAGAAGCTTTGGCATCAGCAATTCGTGTTATGAAAGAAACACATGCTGATTGTATCAAGCTGGAAGGAGGTTCTGAAGTACGTGAATCTATTGAACGAATCTTGTGTGCAGGTATTCCAGTTATGGGACATTTAGGATTGACTCCTCAGTCAATAAATAAGTTTGGTACTTATGCCGTACGTGCCCGTGAAGAAGCCGAAGCTGAAAAATTAGTGGCTGATGCCCATTTATTGGAAGATATAGGATGTTTCGCCCTTGTATTGGAAAAGATTCCTGCAACTTTGGCTGCCCGTGTCGCTCAAGAAATAAATATTCCGGTAATCGGTATCGGTGCTGGTGGTGGAGTAGACGGCCAGGTTCTGGTTATGCATGATATGTTAGGAATCAATCAGGGCTTCTCTCCTCGTTTCCTTCGTCGATATGCAAATTTGGCCGAAGATATATCACATGCAGTTCAGCAATATATTGAAGATGTAAAAAGAGGTGACTTCCCTAATGAGAAGGAACAATATTAATAACCTCTTTATTTGAAAATATTATTTCGCTGTTGAAAAGCATATTGATGATCTTGCGTTGTCAATATGCTTTTCTTGTTTTTTAATATACTTGAGAAAAATTTGATGTCAGAAAAGGATAGACATATTACTGGTAAGGTTATTTGGGGCTATTTGTTCTTATTGCTGATGGCTATGGGAGGTGTGGCTTATGTCTATACTGAATTTGAAGAACTCGCAGTTGAAGAAGTATCTCAGTTCGAAACCAGAAAGAAAACGATTCTGATAACCAATACGCTTTCCATGGTGTATGAGAGTGATGCTTTGAATTATTTTGCCGATTTGGAAAAGAATAATCTTAACTCTCTGCGTCTGAAATATTATCGGGCAGTGCATAACCTGGATTCTTTGCGAACCATGCTTACTGAAAATCCAATCCAGCAGAAGAAAGTTGATACGATTCAATATCTGTTAGAAAGAAAAAAATGGAATACGGTTCAGCTTCTTGAGATTTTGCAGGAATGGAATGGAGGACAGATCTATCTGGATAATATTGAACGGGTAATTGCTAATCAGGATTCGATATTGCGTTTTAGAAGGAAGGATTCTATACCTCAAAAAATTGTTTATCAGCAACTGATGACGAAACAGGATACAATAGTCATTCCCAAAATAAAAAAAGGATTTTTCGGTTCATTGGGTGAAGTTTTGTCTAGTAAAGGAGAGACGGATACAACCTGGGTTTTTAATTCGGAGCAGAAGCTGATTACGGATACGGTAAAAGTGGCCTATAATCTGTCTGATACGATTATTCAGATTTTAAGAACTTTACAGACAACAATGGCTGGTCAGCAGGAAGTTATGACTAGCAAGCTGTTTGTCCGAGCTAATAATCTGCGATATAATAATACGATTCTTTCCAATCAGATTAATCAGATGCTTCATGATATTGAGAATGAATCGGCTCAGGAGTCTATGTTAAGGATGGAGAAAAGGCAGAGTATGTTGAGAGAAACAACTCGTCTGGTCGCTTATATGGGACTGATTATTACTCTTGTCGCCATAGTATTCCTGGTTATTATAGTTCGAGACATTTCAAAGACCTACTATTATCGTAGGCAGTTGGAGAAAGCGAATGTCTATGCCAGGGAATTACTTAATACGCGCGAGAATCTGATCATGACAATCAGCCATGATATTCGTGCTCCTATTTCTTCCATCCTAGGGTTTATAGAATTGTTATTGAAGCGTAATCCGGATGAACGTCAGCGTTATTATTTAGATAATATGACAATTTCGTCCAGACATGTGCTTTCTTTGGTTAATGATTTGCTTGATTTCCATCGTCTGGAATCGGGAAAAATGGAGATTCATCCGGTTCCGTTTTCTGTGTCTAATCTGATAAATGAAATATATACCAGTTTCAAACCGATGGCCAGATCTAAAGGTTTGACGCTCGATTTGCAGATTAAACCGGATTTTATGCAACAGACCTATATGGGTGATACAAATAGAATCAGACAGGTTATCAATAATTTGCTTTCGAATGCGATTAAATTCACTTCTGAAGGAAGGGTCTTCCTGCATGTAGGAATTCTCGAGAAAGATGAGCAAAACTTTGATCTGGTCGTTACAGTCTCAGATGAAGGTCCGGGTATTCCTGAGTCGGAAAGAGAACGTATATTCTGTGATTTTGCCCGTTTGGAAGAGGCCCGGCTGGAAGAAGGTTTTGGATTAGGACTTCCCATCACCCGTCGTTTAGTAAATTTACTGCACGGTACATTGGATTTACATACAGAAGTCGGTATAGGGAGTGATTTTGTGATGACAATTCCGATACCTCTGTCTGAAAATGTTTTAAATCCGGTAACGGAGGAGGACAAAAAAGAGGCGGATGAGGAGAATGCTACTCCTTCCATTATGGAAAAAGACAGGACTGTCTATTGTCTGTTGATAGATGATGATCCTATTCAGCTGGCTTTGACTGAAGAACTGCTTAAACGTAGTAATGTGGAGGTGGTTTGTATTTCAAATCCTCAGGAAGTATTGGATGTTCTTAAAAACATATCATTCGATGCGGTCATAACCGATATACAAATGCCGGGTGTTAACGGATTCAAATTGTTGAAGATGATACGTGAATCGGGTATAGAAGGAATGGACCAGGTTCCTGTAATCGCTCTTTCTGCGAGTGTTGCCAACGAATCGGATTATTATAAGGAGAAAGGATTTACGGCCTTTCTGAATAAGCCATTTACAGCTGTTCAATTGATAAATTTACTGAACAATGTTCTGACAATTCATTTGAAGCCTGTTGTTAAGATGGATTTCTCTACATTAACTGCTTTTGCAGGAGAAGATCAAGAAGCCTCTGTTAATATTTTGAAAACATTTTCGGAAGAAACAAGCAAGAGTGTTGATTCTCTCAAAAAGGCATTGGAAAATAAAGATAGAAACGAAGTTTCCCGTCTGGCACATAAATTAATTCCATTGTTTACAATGATTGGAACAAACAATTTAGTACAAAAACTTCGTATCTTGGAGAAAGATGATGAAGAGCTTACTAATACGGGCTGGAATGTCTTATTGTCGGATGTTATTGTATGTATTACAGATATAAATAAAAAGACAATTGAAGAATATAAGCAAAGAATGGGGAAATAAAACATACTTTAGTGTGGAATTATTCCACACTTTCCCCACATGCTTTTCCACACTATCATCAAAAATTCCCCAACTTATATTTTCTGACGGTCTATTTAATCGGTTCAATAGACTAAAATTGAAAAAAAAACGATTTTTATCGGATGTGGAAAAGTTTGGCACGGATTTGGTATATATATTAGTGAATACATAATAAGTGTTTCTACATTTATCCGTTTTTATAGGTTAAATTTACTCAGTGTAAATGAGTAGTAAGTTAAAGTGTTTTTTGATTAAGTCTGCTAATAAGAGGTGACTCGTGAGAGCATACCTCTTTATTCCAAAACCTTGATAAAAGAAAGTTCCCTTGTTAAAGCACAAAGTTTTGACTTGGGAACTTTCTTTGTTTAAGAATATATTGTCAAAAAAAATCAAATTAAAACTGTTACTTATTGTAGATAATATCAATTGTAACAATCAATTGAAAGGACTTTCTGCTAAAATCGTTTTAACATAGAATCGCCACTCGATATCGGCTGTAAAAATCGAACTTCTATTTTGAGATAAAATTATTTTCTTTTCTCATATACCTTGTAGTAAAGGAAGTATGTATCTATGTTTTCGCTTTCAACTTCACTTCAGCAAAAGCATTTAGAAACTGGTCTAAATTTTTTAGAGATTATTCAATACTTTTATTACTTGAATTTGTAATTTTATAAAAAAGTGTCCGTTTTCTGTTATCCGAAAACGGACAAGTGTCCGATATCGTACAGTATAGGTGAATACTAAGTGTCAGTAAATAAATGTTTTGGCTTTATGGTACGATTGTTGTAGATAGGATGGAGAAAAATACCTAAATATGAGGGAAGATGATGAAACAATACATCTTACAGGTTCTTGCCCTTATCCGGCAGGAAAAACTTTTTAGTTCAATTTATATTATCGGTACAGGATTAGCAGTATCGATGGTGATGGTGGTGGCTATTGCACTTAATATACAGCTTGATGACGTTTATCCGGAACAACATCGTGACAGAATGCTGAAACTTGGGCATACATGGGTGAAATATGAGCATAGTAACCGGACAGGGTATTTTGCAGAACAGACTCTTCGAGATGTATTTGCAGAGATGGAAGGTCTGGAAGTCATGACGATTTACCATTCCTCTTCTCCTAAGATAAAATTACACAAAGCTCAATCCTTAGAGAGGGTGGACGCCGTTTCCAGAATGGTGGATGCCAACTATTGGAAGGTGTATGATTTTCAGTTTGTAAGTGGTAAACCCTTTACCGAGGCAGATTTTCGTTCGGGTATAGCTAAGGTAGTTGTAGGCGATGATCTGGCAAAAGAACTTTTCGGTACGATAGAAGTACAAGGCCGGGAGATTACTTTCGACTATAAAACCTTTCAGATTTGTGGGGTGGTACGTGCCACTTCGCCGTTGGTATCCGGAACTTATGCCCAGCTATGGTTCCCTTATACGGCATGGTCGGGTTATCGGCTGGTGGAGCAGAATGCCCCTGTCGGTATGGGTGACTATCAGGCCACTTTACTTGTCCGTGACGATGCCGATATCCAGGCCGTCAAGCAGGAAGGGGTAGAGCGTCTGCGCCGAATAGGTCAGGGAGAAAAAGAGGGTATTTACGATTTTCGTGGCCAACCGTGGACCTATATTGAATCGTTGTCGGTTCACCCGCTATATGGTTTAGGTTTACCAAAGCCCGGGGAATGGTGGGCACGTTGGATGGTCTTTTTTATCGTGTTACTGATTGTCCCGGCTGTCAGCCTTTCAGGAATGACGGATAGCCGTATGGAACGTCGTGTGGTGGAGCTGGGGGTACGTCGTGCATTCGGGGCTCCTAGATCTATACTTTTCCGACAGATTTTCATTGAGAACTTTGTCTTCACCCTATTAGGAGGACTATTTGGTCTGCTGATTTCATTCCTGCTGGCCTATATCTTTAAGGATTGGGTGTTCGACATCTTGCTGGATCCTGTCAAGTATGGGGAGTATGAGGTCAGCTTCCTGCCGGAGATGTTTTTAAATCTGAAGGTCTTTATTGGAGCTCTGTTGGTTTGTTTTGTTTTGAATCTGCTGACTTCTTTCATTCCCGCCTGGCGTGCTTCGCGCAGGCAGATTGTGGAGTCGATGAATAGTCAGGCGGGACACGAAGAGGAGGGTTCCTTCTTCCGTAAGCTAAGACAAAATCTTTGGATGGGAGTGGAACTGATGCTGGTATTCGGGCTGACCTTGTATGTAACAGATTATTTCCTGACCGATACATTGACACGTCTGCATCCTAATCACCGTTCGTTCGACCGTACCTGGTGTATTGGTTTCGGTACAGGTTCAGGATACGATTTTAACCCTGAGGGAAAGGCACAGCAGTTACGAGACTTCGAGTTGGTGATTCAACAACTTGAAAATGCCGACGAAGTGGAGGCCGTTGGTCTTCCCGAACGGCATTGTGTACCCTGTAGTGGATATATGCATGGCACGTTGGTTTATCTGCCGGGGGATACTGTGAACTGGAAATCGGTTCGTGAGATAGTTTTCGATCCGCAGGTTGATTTTTTCCGCACCTATGGTTATACTTCGCCGGAAGGTAAACCGCTTTCGGTCGACGATTTCGACTGGTCGGTCCGTAATGCTACTCTGGTGAGCGAAACGCTGGCTCGGAAGTTCTTTCCCGACGGGAATTCTATCGGGAAAACCATCATAGATGATAACAATCGTGAACGGCATATCATCGGGATTGTTGGAGATGTAAAGGACAGGGATTACCTGCGTCCAGAGATGGACTTCTATACTGCCAACCCAATGACGGCGCAGAATATCGATAATTTCGGTTCGGTTTGTATTCGACTCAAACCTGGGGTGAATGAGTATGGTTTTGCTGAACGTTTCAAACAAAAGATATCCGACAGATTACATATAGGTAAATATTTTATGGAGTCGGTTGTTTCCACCTCCGAAATGCAAGAGGAACTTGAAAGGAGGGAAGGATTTACTGCCCAATCCTCGATGTGCCGTACCTTGATGGGGTACTTCCTGATCAACATACTCCTTTGTGTAATGGGTACGTTCTGGTATCGTATCCGTCGCCGACGTGAAGAAATCGGTATTCGGATGGCACTGGGGGCAAGTCGCAGGTGTATTGCCCGGCTGTTCATCGGTGAAGGCCTTACCCTTCTTACTTTGGCTGCTATCCCGGCCATGTTGATTGTCCTCCAACTCATCCTTACCGAAGTAGTGCCGTATGGTTCACCAGATGGAGAACTTTTGATATTAACCGATTACCCGGTACTGCGCTTCATCGTCACCCACATCCTTACATGGTTGCTGCTGGCTGGTGTGGTCATCACCGCCATCTTCATCCCTGTAAGTCGTGCAGTACACATATCTGCGGCCGAAGCATTGCAGGAAGAATAAAGAAATTCGGGAAAGCTATAGGCTAAAATAGCAAGTTCCCCACAAGTAACAAACGAAAAAATTGTACGGAGTAAGTATCCGTATTCGTACAGGGTGTCCGATTTCGGGCATACTCTTATGAAGATAAAAAACTGATATATAGTATATTATGATTTTGGCACAGTTCTTGCCTATATAAAGGTGTAAAACAATTATTAAAAATTAAAAGATTAAAAGAATATGATTAAGTTATCAAGAATCAATAAGGTTTATCGTACAGATGAAGTAGAAACACAGGCATTAGAGAATGTGAATCTGGAAGTGAAAAAAGGTGAGTTTTTGAGTATTATGGGACCATCTGGTTGTGGAAAGTCTACACTTCTGAATATTATGGGATTGCTCGATGCTCCTACAAGTGGAACCATTGAAATTAATGGAACGAACGTGGATGGTATGAAAGACAGCGAACTGGCTGCTTTCCGAAATCGGACACTTGGCTTCGTCTTCCAGTCTTTCCATCTGATAAACTCGCTGAATGTATTGGATAATGTGGAACTTCCTTTGTTGTATCGCAAGGTCAGTGCGAAGGAACGCCGCGAACGTGCCCGTGAAGTGTTGGAAAAAGTAGGTTTGTCGCATCGTATGCGCCATTTCCCGACACAGCTTTCCGGCGGTCAGTGCCAGCGTGTAGCCATTGCTCGTGCCATTATCGGCAATCCGGAGATTATTTTAGCCGATGAGCCAACGGGTAATCTGGATTCAAAGATGGGAGCAGAAGTAATGGAAATCCTTCAGCGCCTGAACAAAGAAGATGGTCGTACCATCGTGATGGTGACTCACAATGAAGCTCAGGCTAAACAAACACAACGCGTAGTTCGCTTCTTCGATGGTCGTCAGGTGGAATAAACGGGAAGGAGCGAAGAAATGATTCAGTTATATTTCAAGCAAGCCTGGACACTGATGAAGCAACATCGGCTGTTCACTTGTATTTATGTACTGGGAACGGGATTATCTATTGCCTTTTCGATGGTGTTAATCATCGTTCTCTACATGAAGTTTGCACCTATTTATCCGGAATATAATCGGGATAAGATT
>JAHHQS010000051.1 GCA_020026285.1 Parabacteroides sp.
CGTTTTAGGTTTGAAGAGCCGGTTCAGTCTTTACTGGATCGGCTCTTTTGTTTTTTTATAATTTAAAAAAAATAGTTGCTTCAAATTTTGTATCTTACATGCACATTAAAGAATTTATAAATCATTGAGTAACTTTTAAAATTAACAATCATGGAAACAGTAACTTTGTTAGCCCCACTTATTTTTATAGTGGTATGTTTGATTTTTGGTGCAATATTAAAGTCTTTACTGAAAAATACAACATTCCCTTATACTGTTGGTTTATTCGCTATAGGTATAGCTATTGGTTTGTTGGACCGTTTTAATGTGTTTTCTGATACAGGAATGCTAAAATCTGCTGTTGATTTTGCTGGAAATATGAATCCGGATTTAATATTGTATCTTTTTCTTCCGATATTAATATTTGATGGTGCATACGAATTAGATCTCCATGTATTTAAAAAGTCGTTATTAAATTCTTCACTTTTAGCAGGACCAGGATTAGTAATTGCTATGGTATTAACGGCAGTCTTTGTAATGGGACTAACTCTTATATTTCCTGAATGTAATTCTTGGAATTGGAGTTATGCTTTGATGTTTGGAGCTTTGATTAGTGCAACAGACCCTGTCGCTGTTGTTGCTTTATTAAAAGAACTAGGTACGAGTAAGAGATTTTCTACATTGGTTGATGCAGAATCGATGTTAAATGATGGGACAGGTATTGTTTTGTTCATGGTATTCTTCGGAGTTTATACTTCGGCCGGAGCTGTAAGTAATCCAGTCCTTAATTTTTTATTAGTCGTTTTTGGAGGTCTGTTCTTAGGTTGGATTACAGCTAGAATAACAATATGGTTTCTCGAAAAAGTTAATGGTGATGAAGCCGTTCAGAATAGTGTAATAATAGTATCTTCATATATAACTTTTATATTAGCACAAAGCTTTTTGGATGTTTCGGGCGTTATCGCTTTAGTTGCATTTGGATTAACAATAACTCATGTTGGTCGACCAAAACTAAAACCTGAAGTGAATCATTTTATGGATCAATTTTGGGATTTGATGGCTTATATGGCAAATACTTTAATATTTATCATTGTAGGTGTTGTAATTGCTATGAAAATAGAAATTTCATGGACTAGTTTGATATTATTATTTTTAGTCTATGTGGGAGTAAATGTGGTAAGAATGCTTGTAATCCTAGTATTGTATCCTTTTATGAAGAAGACGGGATATGGATTGACGTTCCGTGAATCATTTATTCTTGCATGGGGAGGATTGAGAGGAGCATTAGGTTTGACTTTAGCATTGATGGTCTCTTACACAATGGAAATACCGGAAGATATACGGCGACAAATATTGTTATTCACGGGTGGAATTGTAACGTTGACATTAACAATTAATGCAACGACAATGAGATGGCTCTTGATGAAATTAGGTTTGACCAAGGTCCCATCAGCAAAAGTATTGTTAGAGTCAGGACTGAAACTTAAAATTGTTGAATCTGTTGGTGATTATTATCAAGGATTGAAAAAAAGAGAAGCTTTAGAATTAGCCGATTGGGATGAAGTTGAAAAACATTTACCAACTTTAGAATCATCACCTGATATTAA
Source organism: Parabacteroides sp. (assembly GCA_020026285.1). The sequence continues at coordinate 1,587 of JAHHQS010000051.1, forward strand.
TGTGAAAATAAAAGATGTTATTTCAGGCGTCAGATTACGTGTTTTGGAGAATGAACGAACCTCTAGCTGGAATTTATATAATGAAGGTGTTATTTCTAATCGTACGTTGAAAAAGCTTCAGTATTCTTTAGATGAATTGTATGATCATGATGGTCATATACCTCTATCATATCGAAAAAATATTTTAAAATATTATGATGATTCAATTTATGTCAAAGTTATAAAGTGTTTTGAAGGTGTTTTGTCTTGGGCAGATAATTATATTTTTGAAAGAGTAATTCATGGATATGATTTGGGTAGAGGATTTATGCTGGTCCAGAAAGATTCGTTGACTTTAATCAAGAAATTTTCCAGTTCCGGGGTTTTGGTACAATCAGAAAGAGAGGCTTTAGAAGGACTATTATCTGAAGTAGAAGAGAATATCAAACAAATAGAAGAAGCCTTGAATAAATTATCAAAAGAATATCCTGAATCTTATAAATCTGCTGTAACTCAAAAAGCCATTCGTATGTTGTCGGCTAGAGAGAAACGACAAGTCGAACAATTCCAAAAAAACGGAATAATAAGTATAGAAGAAGCTAAGGCAATGATAGAAGAAATGGAAATGCGTAAACGATGTGTATGATAGAACTTGTTATAACGGTAGGTTTAAGAAGCTGAAATAATTAAAAGTGTTGTTAAAAAACGTCTTAAAGCAAAATAATAGGTATAATGATAAAAATAATCATTAATTTTGCATTCTTGATTTTTTAATGTATAAAGGCTAAATACAATGACTGCAACAAAACGAATTAAACGTGCTCTTGTTTCTGTATTTCATAAAGATGGTCTAGAAGACATTTTACGGAAACTAAATAGTGAAGGTGTTTCTTTTGTGTCAACAGGAGGCACTCAATCTTTTATTGAATCATTAGGTCTTCCTTGTGATGCTGTTGAAGATTTGACAGGATATCCTTCTATTTTAGGAGGTCGCGTAAAAACTTTACATCCAAAAGTATTTGGAGGTATTTTAGCTCGTCGTAAAAATGAAGTAGATCAAGCACAGTTAGCTCAATATGAAATTCCTGAAATAGATTTAGTTATTGTTGATTTGTATCCATTTGAGGAAACTGTAGCTTCTGGTGCAGATGAACAATCAATTATCGAAAAGATAGATATAGGTGGTATTTCTTTAATTAGAGGTGCTGCTAAGAATTTTAAAGACGTTGTAATAGTTGCATCAAAGAATCAGTATGCTCCTTTGATGAATCTGTTGAATGAAAAAGGTGCAGAAACTTCTTTGGAAGATCGTAAATGGTTCGCAAAAGAAGCATTTGCCGTTTCTTCAGGTTATGATACTGCTATTTTCAATTATTTTGATAATCGTGAAGGATCTTATTTCCGTGCAACTGTAGATCAACCAATGCATTTACGTTATGGAGAAAATCCTCATCAAAATGCTAAGTTCTACGGTAAGTTCAATGATATGTTTGAACAGTTGCATGGAAAAGAAATCTCATACAATAATTTGTTAGATATTGATGCTGCTGTTAATTTGATCAATGAATTCGATGAATTGACATTTGCCATATTAAAGCATAATAATGCATGTGGTGTAGCATCTCGTAATAATGTATTAGATGCTTGGAAAGATGCTTTGGCTGGTGATCCTGTTTCAGCATTTGGCGGTATTTTGATAACAAATACAACAGTTACTAAAGAAGTAGCTGAAGAAATAAATAAAATTTTCTTTGAAGTGATCATTGCTCCAGCTTATGATGCAGAGGCTTTGACTGTATTAGAACAGAAAAAGAATCGTATTATTCTGGTACGTAAAGATTGTAAGACTTGTCCAATGCAGTTCCGTTCATTATTGAATGGTGTGTTGATGCAGGAAAAGGATTTGAGTATTCAAGTTGAATCAGATTTGCAACCGATGTCTGATAAGAAACCTTCTGCTCAAGAGGTGGAAGATTTATTATTTGCGAACAAGATTGTAAAAAACAGTAAATCTAATGCAATTACATTAGTTAAAAACAAACAACTTTGTGCAAGTGGTATCGGACAGACTTCTCGTGTGGATTCATTAAGACAAGCAATTGATAAGGCTAAATCATTTAATTTTGATTTAAATGGAGCTGTAATGGCTTCTGATGCATTCTTCCCATTCCCTGATTGTGTAGAAATTGCAGACAAAGCCGGTATTACTGCTGTTATACAGCCTGGTGGATCTATAAAAGACGAACTTTCAGTTGCTTATTGTAATGAGCATAATATCGCTATGGTAAAAACTGGCGTTCGTCATTTTAAACATTAATAGATAACAGAAACATATAAATGGGTTTATTTTCATTTACTCAGGAAGTCGCAATGGACTTGGGAACTGCCAATACTATTGTAATGTGCAATGGTAAGATGGTGGTTGATGAACCTTCTATGGTGGCGCTCGACCGTCGTACCGATAAAGTTTTGGCGATAGGTAAATCTGCTCGTGAAATGGATGGTAAGGTCCATGATAATATTCGAACAATTCGTCCGTTGCGTGAAGGTGTAATTGCTGATTTCTATGCTGCGGAACAAATGATGAGAGGTCTGATTAAAATGGCCAGTACAAAAAGCCATTGGTTCACCCCTTCATTACGTATGGTTATTGGTATTCCTTCAGGTAGTACTGAAGTTGAAATACGTGCGGTACGAGATTCTGCAGAACATGCTGGAGGCCGTGATGTCTATATGTTGTTTGAACCTATGGCTGCTGCTTTAGGTATAGGTATTGATGTTCAGGCTCCAGAAGGAAATATGATTGTTGATATAGGTGGTGGAACAACAGAAATCGCTGTTATTTCATTGGGTGGTATCGTTTCTAATAAGTCTATTCGTATTGCAGGTGATGATTTAACTGCTGATATAGTAGATTATATGCGTCGTCAGCACAATGTTAAAGTTGGAGAACGTACAGCTGAACAGATAAAGATTCATGTCGGTTCTGCTTTAACTACATTACAGGAGCCTCCAGAAGATTTTATAGTTCATGGTCCTAATCAAATGACTGCTTTGCCTATGGAAGTTCCGGTTTCTTATCAGGAAATTGCACATTGTTTGGATCGTACTATCTCTAAGATGGAAGCAGCCATATTAAGTGCTTTGGAACAAACTCCTCCTGAATTATATGCTGATATTGTTCATAATGGAATATATCTGACAGGTGGTGGTGCTTTGATGCGCGGATTGGATAAAAGATTGTCTGATAAAATGAATATTACATTTCATGTAGCAGAAGATCCTCTTCATGCTGTGGCTCGTGGTACAGGTGTTGCGCTAAAGAACGTGGATAAGTTTAATTTCCTTATCCGATAATATATATAATATGAAAGGTTGGATATTAAGATGTGAAAATCATTCTTGATATCCAGCTTTTATTTATAGGCTTATGAAAAAATTGCTTGATTTTTTATTAAGAAAAAAGCATTGGTTTTTATTTGTCATATTTGAAGTCATTTCTATTATTCTGGTTTATCAGAATAATTCTTATCAAAGAAGTGTCCTTATTAATTCAGGAAATATTGTTTCTGGTTATTTAGGATCAGTTTATGGAGATATTACTTCTTATTTTAATTTGAAAGAAGTTAATCGTTCATTACAGGAAATGAACGGTGAAATGGAATTAAAGATACTTCAGTTACAAGAACAGATTGATGCATTAAAGGCTGATACGGTACAATTTGTTGGAACAGTAAGAGATTCTGTGCCAGATTTTCCTTTTCAGTTTATCATGGCTGAAGTGTCGAATAATAGTTTTGTTCAGTTATCAAATTATATTACACTGAATAAAGGTTCTAAAGATGGTATCAAGCCTGATATGGGCGTTGTTTCTGAGAAAGGTGTTGTTGGGGTTGTCGCAACAGTTTCTGATCACTTTTCAGTTGTGATACCAATTTTAAATCCGAAATCACGATTAAGTTGTAAAGTTTTAGGTAATAATAATTTTGGCTATTTATCATGGGATGGTAGAGATCCGTTGTATGCAACTTTGGAAGAATTACCAAAGCATTCGGAGTTTAAAAAAGGTGATGTTATAGTAACGAGTGGTTACTCTTCCATTTTCCCTTCAGGAATTATTGTAGGAACTGTCGAAGAGTTCAAAAAGGGAAGGGATGATAATTTTTATTCTCTAAAAGTTAAATTAGCTACAACATTTACATCTTTACAGCATGTACGTGTTATTACTAATTACAGGCAGGAAGAACAAATCAATTTAGAAAAAGAGGCGAAGAAAAATGATTAATAATATATTACGTTGCGTCATTTATTTTATTGTATTTGTATTGCTTCAGGTATTGTTTTTTAACAATATTCATTATTTAAGAATAGCGACACCTTTTTTATATTTATACTGTATTATAAAACTTCCAGTAAAGATGTCTCGCAGTGGCATCTTGATATTTTCATTTTTAACAGGTTTGGTTGTTGATATGTTTTCAAATACTCCAGGGTTACATTCTGGAGCGTGTACATTAATAGCCTTACTACGGGAACCTTTGATTCATTTGTTATTAGGAGAAGAGGTTGTACAAGGTATTTATCCGTCTTATAATTCTTTTGGTTACGGAGGTTTTATTCGTTATGTAAGTCTGTTTGTAATAATACATCATACAGTATTATTTATGATAGAGGCTTTATCTTTGTTCGATCCGGCCTTTCTAATATTGCGTATAGGTGCAAGTGTTATAATGACAATTTTATCGATCTGTACAATCGAATTATTCAATTTCGAAATACAAAAAGTTGGGGAATAAACTAAAATACGAATTTGAAAATCGCCGTTATGTTATTAGTGGTGGCGTGATTTGTCTTGTGCTTATATTTATTATCCGTTTGTTTTATTTGCAAGTTATAGATAATGATTATAAAGCATGGGCAGATAGTAATGCCTTTTTGAAGAAAACAATATATCCTTCACGTGGAATAATTTATGATAGAAATGACAAGTTGCTGGTTTATAATAAACCGTCGTATGTTGTTATGATGATAAAAAAAGAAGTCCAGCCTTTTGATACATTGGATTTCTGTCAAATATTGGGAATAACTAAAGATCAGTTAGTAAAGAGACTGGCTGATATGCAAAATAGAAAATTGAATCCCGGATATTCTTCTTATACACCTCAGGTATTTATGAGTCAGGTTTCTGCTGAAGAGTGTGGTGTCTTGCAAGAGAAGTTATATAAGTTCCCTGGAATATATGTTCAAAACCGTACTATAAGAGAATATTCATATCCTAATGCGGGATTATTGTTAGGATATGTAGGCGAAGTGAATCGTAAGGATATAGAAAAAGATGATTATTATGTTTCAGGTGATCATTCCGGACGAAATGGAGTGGAAGGTTCGTATGAAAAGGTTCTTCGAGGAGAAAAAGGTGTCGAAATTTTATTGAGAGATGCTCATGGTAGAATAAAGGGACGGTATGAACAGGGTAATTATGATATACCTCCTGTGTCTGGAAAGAATTTAAATCTATCTATCGATATCGATTTACAGGCTTATGGAGAAAAATTAATGAAAAATAAATTAGGAAGTATTGTGATGATAGAGCCAGAAACAGGTGAAATTCTTTGTATGGTTTCGTCACCCTCTTATGATCCTAGTTTGTTGGTTGGAAAGATAAGAGGTATGAATTATCAAAAGTTACAAAAGGATCCTTTGAAACCTTTGTTTAATCGCTCTTTAATGGCTCAATATCCTCCTGGTTCTACTTTCAAACCAACTCAGGGTTTGATTTTTCTTCAAGAAGGTGTTATTACACCTGAAACAAGATTTGGATGTTCTTATGGTTATACGTATTTAAATGGAAAGCCTGCCTGTCATGGTCATCCTTCTCCTTTACCAGTAGTGGGAGCTTTAGCAACTTCCTGTAATTCTTTTTTCCCTTGGGGGTTACACTATATGTTAGACGATCGTTCCCGTTATCCAAGTGTTCAGAAAGCATTTGATGTTTGGAAAGATTATATGGTCTCAATGGGATACGGTTATAAGTTAGGAATTGATCTGCCTGGAGAGAAAAGGGGATATATCCCGAATAGTAAGGTTTATGATAAAATATATCGCAAAAGATGGAATTCCAGTACAATTATATCAATAGCTATCGGGCAGGGGGAAATACTTGCTACTCCTTTACAAATATGTAATCTGGCTGCAACAATAGCAAACAGAGGATATTTTATAACTCCTCATGTTGTTAAAGAAATACAGAATACGGCTTTGGATTCGTTGTATACAGAGAGGCGTTATACGATGGTAGATCCGAAATATTATTCTATTGTAGCGGAAGGTATGCGTGGCGCTGTTGCCGGAACTGCTTACGGTGCTACTTGCCGCGGAACCAATTTGCCTGATATTGAGGTTTGTGGTAAGACGGGAACTGCCGAAAACCCACATGGAAAGGATCATTCGATCTTTGTAGGATTTGCTCCATATAAAAAGCCAAAAGTAGCAATATCCGTTTTTGTTGAGAATGCTGGATTTGGAGCGACTTATGCTGTACCAATAGGACGATTAATGATTGAAAAATATTTAAGAGGATCATTATTGCCAGAGAGTGAATTAATAGAAGAAAGTATTGTAAATGCTGTGATTTTGCCAAATGGGTTACACTAAAAAAGATAATTGGAAATCTATAGATTGGATAACATTACTTCTGTATTTTATCATGATTATAGCTGGATGGGTAACTATCTGTTGTGCCAGTTATGAATATGATATGGATATGTTATTTTCTTTATCTGGTAGACCTATGAATCAGCTGATGTGGATGGGGATTTCATTGTTTGTAGCTCTTTTGATACTAGTTGTAGAAAGAGATTTCTATGAGGTCTGTTCATATGCGATTTATGCAAGTGTTATATTATTATTGATTATTACTATTTTTATTGCTCCCGATATTAAAGGTTCTCGTTCGTGGATTCCTATAGGTCCTTTTCGACTTCAACCCGCTGAATTTGCCAAATCTGCTACAGCTCTTGCTGTAGCAAGAATGATAGGAACCTATGGATTTGTTTTAAAAGAATATCGGAATTTCCTTTCTGTTTTAGGACTGATTTTTTTACCTATGGTATGTATCCTTTTACAAAAGGAAACAGGATCCATGCTTGTTTATTTATCTTTCTTTCTTGTCCTTTATCGAGAAGGAATGTCTGGCTATTTTTTATTAGCAGGAGTTTGTGCGGTTATTTATTTTGTTGTAGGAATGAAGTACTCGGAAGTGATGATGGCTGCTACTCCTTTAGGAGTCTTTTTGGTTTCATTACTGGTTTTGAGTATAACCATTTTTTTAGTTTATGTTGAGACTAAAAATAAATTGGCAGTACAATTCATTTTAGGGTTATCTGTAGGGGTATTGGGCGTTGCTGGTGTAATATCAAATTATTATCCATTTGATTTGAATTGGGTGGTTTTATTTCTCATAGGTTTTGTCGTTTTATATTTGATTTATTTATCAATTCATTATTGGGTTTGGAAATACTTTTTGATTGCTCTATTTTCTATAGGTTCTATCTCTTTTTTATTTTCAGTAAACTATGTCTTTAATGATGTTTTACAACCACATCAACAGGTAAGAATAAAAGTTTCATTAGGTTTGGAAGATGATCCAAGTGGAGCAGGTTACAATGTCAATCAATCTAAAATAGCAATCGGTTCCGGAGGTTTGAAGGGTAAGGGATTTCTTAATGGAACACAGACGAAACTTAAATATGTTCCAGAACAAGATACAGATTTTATATTTTGTACGATTGGAGAAGAACAAGGTTTTATTGGTAGTACAATTATTCTTGTATTGTTTGCCGTATTTATACTGCGACTGATTGTCTTAGCAGAGAGGCAGGATTCTGTTTTTTCTAGAGTTTATGGGTATTCCGTAGCTTCTATATTTTTATTCCATCTGGCTATAAATGTCGGGATGGTTCTTGGATTGACTCCTGTGATTGGAATACCATTACCTTTTTTTAGTTATGGTGGTTCTTCCTTATTAGGATTTACTATATTACTTTTTATCTTTCTTCGTTTGGATGCATCGAGGAAAGAGTCTTAGATGGAACTACGCGTAAACCTATTTCCTGAATACCCGTAATACAACTATCGCGCATTCCTTGGCGAAAACTGAATGTATATTGTCCTGGATGAGGAAATATATAACTTTTTCGAATAGGGAAACTTGATTCGTATAGAGAAATTCCGCTACCATACCATTTGCCGAATTCATCGGCTAACATACATTCTATAGTATCTTTTTGTAAAGATCCGTAAGGGGGTTCTTCATTGCAGAACAACCATAAGTTTTGGTATGGATATTTATTACTATTCCTGATGTCAAACATAATGTCGTAAGGGACAGATATATCTTTCACCATGAATGTAAAATAGTAAACCTTATCCTTTTCCCACGATGATTGATCTATAACTTGATATTGATAATATAAAGCTTGATAATCGCAGGAAAAGAATAAGATACATATAAAAGAAAATAATGTATTAATTATCTTTTGGTGCATCCTTAGGTTTATTGTTATTTGTTTGTTGACGATTAGCAACTTGTTTATTGTTTTGTTGAGCCTGTTGAGGCTTTTCAACATTCGGCTGTTGTTTATCGTTTGCAGGTTTATTGTTAGTTCTAGACTTTGGCCTGTTATTGTTACGTGGCGGTCTGGAATTATTGTTCGAATCACCTTTAGGAGCTGAATTGTTAGCATTGTTATTTGCCGAATTTTCTTTATTCTCCTTATTTTTCTGATTCGGTCTTCTGTTTTCCTGTTGCCTTTTATCAATCTTCTTCTCATCTTTCTTATCATTGTCAGCTTTCTTTTCGTTTGGCTGATTTTGAGACTTGTTAGATTGATTCTGTTTAGGTTGATTATTAGTAACAGGTTGTACTTTATCTATAAAATTATCATTTGAATTAGAATTAGAAGCATTCTGATTTGGACGTTTCTTCTTCTTTTTCTTTTGCACGTTATTATTGTTGTCAAAACGAGTTACACTCTCTTGTCCCAATATATCTTGAGAATCTCGTTTGACATGCTGTTTGATATCAGCTTCTAAAGTTTCAGGTTTGATGCCTTTTTTATTCATATTGATAACATCAAAGACTCTTTGAGCTGGAATCGTAATCAGATTTGCTGCAATAACCTTATCGGTAGAATATGTAATTTCACGTTTGAATATATCCGTTTTGAAATGATAATAAGTATTGTCTTTTGTTTCAAGAGGAATTTCTCTTGATGGTAATCTTTTTTGTGCTTCAACGTAAGCATCTACTTCATAGTTTATACAGCATTTCAGTTTAGCACATTGACCTGCAAGCTTTTGAGGATTCATAGAAATATCCTGGTAACGAGCAGCTCCTGTTGATACAGAAACGAAATTAGTCATCCAGCATGAACAACAAAGTTCTCGTCCACAAGGACCAATTCCTCCGATTCTACCGGCTTCCTGACGGGCTCCGATTTGTTTCATTTCAATACGTACACGAAATGCTTCTGCAAGAACCTTGATTAATTGACGGAAATCAACACGTTCGTCAGCTATATAATAGAAGATTGCTTTATTACCATCACCTTGGTATTCAACATCTCCAATTTTCATATCAAGGCCAAGATTGGCAGCAATCTGTCGTGAACGAATCATAGTAGCATGTTCTTTTGCCTTTGCCTCTTCATATTTTTCCAAATCGGCAGGTCTGGCCTTACGATATACTTTTTTCGGCTCCTGTTCAGTACGATAGTTATTTTTCTTCATTTGAAGAGAAACTAGCTTCCCTGTAAGAGTAACCATACCTATATCGTGTCCAGGAGAAGCCTCTACCGCAACCATATCTCCTTTTTCTAAGGGAATGTGAGCTTGATTCAGATAATATCCTTTCCGAGTATTTTTAAACTGAACTTCTATGAAATCAGTTGTCTCCATTCCATCAGGAACTCCCGACAACCAGTCATAAGTATTTAATTTATTATTTTGGATTTTGCTGCATCCACTGGATTTCATACAACAACATCCTTTATTTAATTTAAAATCCATATTTCAATATATCATAATATAATTACTATTATAAGATGAGTTCGACGAATTTTATTTATGAAAAAATAATGATTCAAGTACTTGTTCTGCTCAGGGAGTAAGGTTATATACTTATTTCTGACACTATTTCTATTTTAAAGCATTTGAAATATCTGTATCTCGGTATTGTTTTTTACTCTAGTAGCATTGATACATCTACTTTGTTCATTTAATAAGCCAAACTAACTTATAATTACGCAAAAATAAGTAAATATTTTAGCATTTCAGCAAATGTCGGGCTTAAACGATGAGGAAATAACCTTTTTTCAATCAATAGAAGACTCTTGGAATGATTGTTAACATACAAATGTGAAAATGAAAACATTTTCTGCCTTTTAAAAATCTTCAGCAGAGAGAATTTATTCTTTATATCTTTTTATATCTTTGTTGTATTCAAAATGAAATATTGTTATGAAATTAAGTGATAAATGGTTTACGGCTTTGTCTGAAAATGATAAAGGAGATTTGATTACGGTATATGGTCGTGAAGAATTGACTGAATTCATGGAGAGTGGAAAATTGAAGGAACGAGTCGAGATTACCTGGAAATATCCTATATCAGATCAAGGTATGCCTTCTGAAACTGACGCAGAGTTGATGGAAACGGTAGAAGAAGCTCTTCGAAAAGCAATGGAAAAAGACAAATTAGCCATTTTATCGAGTGTTTACACCGGTGGAGGAGAGAAAATCTGGGTGTTTTATACACGTACAGTCCGTGTCTTTGGTGAACGACTGAATGAAGCCTTAAAAGATTTTGAACTTTTGCCTATTTCTATTTATACAGAACTGGATCCGGAATGGGATGAATATCAGGATATGTATGAAATGAAAGAATGGGCTGTTGATGAATAATAGAGTTCTTAGGAAGAACATAGTTCTATGAAAAACTCTATCTTTGTATTATATCAATTATAAATATGACAGATAAAATAAAGCTTAAAGTCCAAGGATTAACAGGTAGTCAGGTTCAGTCGGGAGCTTATGCGTTGATTCTAGCTGAAGTAGATGGTATGTCTCGTATACCTATTATAGTTGGAGCTGCAGAAGCTCAGTCTATAGCAATGGCTTTAGAGCATCTTGTGCCGCCTCGGCCACTTACACATGATTTATTTGTGACATTCACTCATTCTTTTGGAATATTGTTGCAGGAAATATTTATCTACAAGTTCAAAGATGGAGTCTTTTATTCAGAATTGGTATTATTTGATGGAACGCGTCAGGTGAGAATTGATTCTAGAACATCCGATGCTATAGCTATAGCTTTACGTTTAAAGGTTGATATCTATACAACTCGTGAAGTAGTGGATGAATGTGGATTGATCTTGGATGAGGATTTAATAGGAAAAGATACAGAAGATGACAATTCTCATTTAGATTTATTCGGAGAGGAAGATTTCGATCAGCTATGGGAGAATAAGAATCCCGATGATTTTCAGGGTGAAGAAGATTTGGAACTTTGGCTTAGTTATATGCCTATGGATATTTTAGAAAAGAAATTTCAGGAATCAATTGATTCTGAAAATTATGAATATGCCAAAATTTATAAAGAAGAGTTAGAACGTAGGGATCAAACTAAATAATATGATTGAAACAGCTGGTTTTGGATGGATATCATTAGGTAGAGGAATACTTGGTATATTTGTTATTATACTACTAGCATATCTGTTTAGTTCTGACAGAAAGAGAATTGATTGGAGATTGATAGGTGGAGGTCTGTTTATACAAATATTTCTGGCCTTATCCATTCTGTATGTTCCTGTAATAGGTAAATTATTTGAGTATTTGGGCCTTGTTTTTGTAAAACTGATGGATTTTACAGGCGAAGGTCTGAAATTCCTTCTAGGACCTTATGCTTCAAAATCCGCTGGTTTTAGTTTTTTGATCCATTCATTGCCTATCATTATATTCTTTTCTGCTTTAGTATCCTTATTCTATTATTGGGGAATAATTCAAAGAGTTGTTGGAGGTTTGTCTTGGCTTTTACGGAAGTTTATGAATATTTCAGGAACAGAAGGTTTGGTTTCTTGTGGAAATATTTTTCTTGGAATGACAGAGTCTCCTGTCTTGATAAAAAATTATTTATCGGGAATGAATCGTTCGGAACTATTTCTGGTGATGGTTTCTGGTATGGGAACAATAGCAGGTTCGGTAATGGGAAGTTATGTCGGAATGCTTGGAGGACAAGATCCTGTGACTCAACAGATCTTTGCCACTCATTTGATTACGGCTTCGGTAATGGCTGTTCCTGGATCTATTATTATAGCCAAAATTTTATGTCCACAGACAGAACCTGTAAATAAAGAACCTGTTGGTGATTGGGGCGAAGAAGGTCATAGTAATGTATTGTCTGCGATATCATCTGGGACTGTAACAGGAGTCAAGCTGATGACAAATGTTGCAGCTATGCTATTAGTCTTTATTTCATTGATAGCTTTGCTGAATTATATTACAAATAATATAATAGGACATTATACCGGCATAAATGATTGGATTGTTGAATTTACAGATGGTAAATCAAAAGGTCTGACATTTCAGTTTGTTTTAGGATTAATTATGGCCCCTTTTATGTGGCTGATAGGAGTTCCTTCAGACGATGTTATGCTGGTAGGATCTTTATTAGGACAGAAAATGATATTAAATGAATTTGTCGCTTATTTTCAACTGCAGGAATGGAGAGATGCGGGTATGTTCATTTCACAGAAGTCTGTGATTATGTCGACTTATCTATTATGTGGATTTGCCAATATCGCTTCTATCGGTATTTTGTTAGGAGGTTTGGGGATTTTAGCACCCAATAAGAAAGATTTTATTTCGCAGACAGGAATTAAAGCCATGTTTGGAGGAACTTTGGTCTCTATATTGTCTGCAACCATTATAGGAATGATTATAGGATAAAGATTATGCAGATATTTTATACACCGGATATTGCTGTGAATCCGGAATTACCAGAAGAAGAGGCTGGACATTGTATTCGGGTTTTACGCCTTACAGAAGGCTCTGAGATTTTATTGACTGATGGAAAAGGAACTTTTTATAAAGCTGCAATATCCAGAGCTCATGCAAAACATTGTGAAGTGAATATTCTTGAATCGTGGAAACAGGAAGAGTTATGGCCGTTTTATATTCATATCGCTGTAGCTCCAACCAAGAACATGGACAGGATGGAATGGTTCGCAGAGAAGGCTTGTGAGATAGGAATCAATGAAATAACTTGTTTGAATTGCCGTTTCTCTGAACGAAAGGAAATCAAACCTGCTCGTTTGGAAAAAATATTAGTAAGTGCAATGAAACAATCACAGAAAGCGACATTGCCTAGATTGAATGGTATGACAGATTTTAAGAAGTTTGTTCAGCAACCTTTCGAAGGTCGTAAATTTATAGCACATTGTGAGGAAGGAGAGAAACCTTTGATTAAAGAAATATATAAACCGGGTGAATCAATATTGATAATGATTGGTCCGGAAGGAGATTTTAGTCCTGAAGAAATCAAACTGGCTATGGAGAATGGATTCGAAGCAATCTCTTTAGGAAAAAGTCGTCTGCGTACTGAAACTGCAGCTTTAACAGCTTGCCATACAATACATGTGTTGAATCAATAATTAATCGAGGAAAATAAATATTATGAGAAATTTAATTTTAGCATTATGTTGTTTGTTTTCATTAACAACAATAAATGCAGCAGAAGTAGATACTGTGCTGGTGAAAAGTAATAGTATGAAAAAAAATATCAAGACAGTAGTTGTTTTACCAGAATTGGCCAAACAAAAGGCCTGTCCAGTTATTTATCTATTACATGGTTATTCTGGTAGTTATAAAACATGGATTGGAATCAAACCGAATCTGCCTGAAATTGCCGATGAAAAAGGAATTATCTTTATTTGTCCGGATGGAGAGAATAGTTGGTATTGGGATAGTCCTTTGAATAAAGATGTACGCTATGAAACGTTTGTCTCTTCTGAATTAGTAAAATATGTTGACAGTCATTATAAAACAGTTGCCAGTCCTAAAGGTAGAGCAATTACAGGTTTAAGTATGGGTGGCCATGGTGCTTTGTGGAATGCTATTCGTCATTCAGATGTTTTTGGCGCTGCAGGAAGTACAAGTGGTGGTGTAGATATTCGTCCTTTCCCCGAAAAATGGGAAATGAGCAAGCAATTAGGTGTTGAATCCGAAAACCAGTCGGTATGGGATGCTCACACTGTAATCAATTTGGTACCAACAATCCAGAAAGGACAATTAGCTTTGGTTTTTGATTGTGGATTTTCAGATTTCTTTTTTGAAGTGAATAATAAATTTCATCAGGCTTTGCTGAAACGAGAAATTGATCATGATTTCTTGGTTCGTCCAGGTGCTCATAATGCTCCTTATTGGAAAAATTCTATCGATTATCAGATCTTGTTTTTCCAGAAGTTTTTTCAGAAAAAATCCAAATAATTGTCTTTAATAGGGATATAAAGGTAGAAAAATTAGTAATCAACGAAATAAAGATAGCGCACAACTGACTCATTTGTCGGTTATGCGCTATCTTTGTAAAAAAATAATAGAAAATTATGAGAAGTTTTGCAAGTGATAATAATTCCGGCGTTCATCCATTGATTATGGATGCAGTGATTAAAGCTAATGACAATCATGCGGTAGGTTATGGTGATGATCCTTGGACAGCTCAAGCAACTGCAAAAATAAAAGAGATATTTGGAGAAAAAGCTGATCCTTTTTTTGTGTTTAATGGAACAGGTGCCAATACTGTTGCATTGCAGGCTGTGACTCGTTCTTTTAATAGTATTTTGTGTGCAACGTCAGCTCATGTGAAAGTGGATGAATGTGGTGCTCCTGGGAGGATGACTGGATGTGATTTGGTCGCAATTCCTACAGAAGATGGAAAATTGACTCCTGAATTGATAAAACCTTATTTACATGGTTTTGGTGAGTGCCATCATTCTCAACCAAAGGCTGTATATATTTCTCAAGTTTCCGAATTAGGCACCGTTTATACAATTGAGGAAGTTAAGGCTATAGCTGATTTATTGCATGCACATAATATGTACCTACATATGGATGGGGCACGTCTTGCAAATGCTTGCGCTTATCTGAATTGTTCTATGAAAGAAGTAACTGTCGATGCCGGTGTGGATATTCTTAGTTTTGGTGGAACTAAGAACGGAATGATGATGGGTGAAGCTGTCATTTCTTTTCATCCGGAAATAACTGAAATGATTCCATATATACGTAAACAGTCTGCTCAGTTGGCATCCAAGTTGCGTTATCTTTCAGCTCAGTTTATTCCCTATTTGGAAAATAATCTTTGGTTGGAAAATGCGCGTCATGCGAATGCATGTGCAAAACGTTTGGCTGATGTCTTGTCTGAATTTCCTCAAATAAAGATGACTCAGAAAGTCGAAACCAATCAGTTATTCTTTACTATTCCGGAAGAACCATTAAAGAAATTACAGGAAAAATATTTCTTTTATATGTGGAATGAAGAAATTAATGAAGCTCGTTTAGTGACTACTTGGGATACAACAGAAGATGATATCAAAAGTATTGAAACAACATTGCACGAAATATTCAAATAAATAAGATGAAAAATTCTATGAAAAATTTGACTTGGTGTATCTTTGGGGTAATGCTAGCATTATTGTTCGCTTGTCAGCCAAAGGTGCATGATACACGATTGATGAGTTACAATGTCAGAAATGGTTATGGTATGGACGATTCTGTTTCTATTGCTCGTGTTGCTGAGGTTATTAAAAAAGAAATGCCTGATGTTGTTGCTATTCAGGAATTGGATAGTGTTACTAAAAGATGTAAGGGTGTTTATGTACTAGGAGAGTTGGCGCGCTTAACAGGAATGTATGATACATATGCACCTGCTATCGATTTTAACGGAGGAAAATATGGCGTTGGAATGTTGTCGAAAGAGAAACCTTTACATGTTTATCGGCATGCCTTGCCGGGTCGTGAGGAAGCTCGTACTTTGTTGATGGTTGAATTCGAAGACTTTGTTTGTGGTTGTATGCATTTATCATTGACAGAAGAAGATCGATTGGCCTCTATTTCTATAATAAAAGAAGAGTTGGGCCGATTCAAAAAACCGGTATTTATTGCAGGTGATTGGAATGATGATCCAAATTCAGAATTCATTCAGCAGATACAGAAGCATTTTACTTTGCTTTCTGCTGTTAATCAATTTACATATCCAGCTGATACTCCAAACATAACAATTGATTATGTGGCGGTAAGTCAGTTTATTCCTGTAAATTTTAAGAAACGGGAAGCATATGTAGTTGAAGCTCCTGTTGAATCTGATCACCGTCCTGTCATGGTGGATATGAGTTGGGTTAAGGTAAAATAATTTATAAGAAGAATAAATGAGAGAAAAAACGGCCGATGTGGAAATGAAAGACCAGGACTCTGTTGAGTTGATCTATGGTATTGATGATCGTCCTCCTTTTAAGGAGGCTTTGTTTGCTGCTATACAGCATTTACTGGCTATTTTTGTTGCAATTATAACTCCTCCTTTGATTATTGGAGGTGCGTTAAAGCTGGATATTGAAACTACGGGCTTTTTGGTTTCAATGGCATTGTTTGTGTCTGGTATATCAACTTTTATTCAATGTCATAAAATAGGTCCTATTGGTGCCGGATTATTATGTATTCAGGGAACAAGTTTCTCTTTTATAGGTCCGATTATAACAGCAGGAACAATGGGTGGTTTACCTTTGATCTTTGGATCTTGTATTGCTGCAGCTCCTGTGGAAATGATCATAAGTCAGACGTTCAAGTATCTCCGGAACATTATAACTCCGTTGGTATCAGGAATTGTCGTTTTGTTAATCGGTTTGAGCCTTATTAAAGTTGGAATCGTCTCTTGTGGCGGAGGTTATAAAGCAATGGATAATGGTACATTTGGTAGCTTTGAGAATATAGGAGTTGCAGGAATTGTATTGTTGAGTATTCTGTTTTTTAATAGATGCTCTAATAAATACTTGCGAATGAGTTCTATTGTTTTGGGATTATGTATTGGTTATCTTTTATCAATTACATTAGGAATGGTTGATATGAGTGCTGCTTCTTCTAATAGTTTTTCAAATTTGAATATACCGATGCCGTTTAAGTATGGAGTGGAATTTAATATATCTTCTATAATTGCTATCGGATTAGTTTATCTGATAACAGCTATTGAAGCTACGGGAGATATCACAGCAAATTCTATGATTTCGGGTAAGTCTATAGAAGGGAATGAATATCTGAAACGTGTTTCTGGAGGAGTTCTGGCCGATGGTTTCAATTCTTTTATAGCAGGAATATTTAATTCTTTCCCGAATTCAATATTTGCTCAGAATAATGGAATTATACAATTAACAGGTGTTGCTAGCCGTTATGTAGGTTATTTTATAGCAATATTGTTAATTCTATTGGGCTTATTTCCTGCTGTAGGAATTATTTTTTCGTTAATGCCAGATCCTGTTTTAGGTGGAGCTACTATTTTGATGTTTGGAACCGTGGCTGCAGCGGGTGTTCGTATCATTGCAGCACAAAAGATAAATAGAAAAGCAACTTTGGTGTTGGCAGTAAGTTTGTCATTAGGTTTGGGAGTAGAGTTAGTGCCTGATATTTTAAGTCAGGCTCCTGATTTTATTAAAGGTATCTTTGCTTCTGGTATAACAACAGGCGGATTGGCTGCTATCTTATCGAATATGCTCATTCATGTAAAAGAATAAATACATTTCAATATATTATGGAATTATTAAAACAACGTATTATGCAGGACGGCCGCTGTTTTCCTGGCGGTATTTTAAAAGTAGACAGTTTTATTAATCATCAGATGGATCCAGTTTTGATGTTTAAGATAGCTGAAGAATTTGTAGAGCGTTTTAAAAATGAAAACATTAATAAGATTGTAACAATTGAAGCAAGTGGAATCGCTCCCGCAGTTATGGTTGGTTACTTGTTAAATTTGCCCGTTGTCTTTGTGAAGAAAAAGAAGCCTTTAACAATGGAAAATATGTTGACAACAGTTGTTCATTCTTTTACCAAGCAGAAAGATTATTCGGTTTGTATCAGTAGTGACTTTTTGAATGCAAAAGATAATATTTTGTTTATTGATGATTTTTTAGCTTGTGGTAATGCAGCTCTCGGTATTATCGACTTGGCTAAACAATCAGGTGCACATATCTCAGGAATGGGATTTATCATTGAGAAGGCATTTCAGCATGGGGGAGAATTGTTGCGTGACAAGGGCCTTCATGTTGAAAGTTTAGCTATTGTTGATAGTCTTGATGACTGTAAGATTACGTTGCGTGATACGGTGAAATAACAGATTAAAAGATTTTTTGTTATGAAACATTTATTAGTAAGTTTATTAATTAGTGCTTCTATGATCAGTGGAGCTATGGCACAAGAAAAGAAAATCGTATTGTTCCCAAATGGCGCACCCGGAGAAACAGAAAAGCTGACGGAAAAAAGTGATGATACCGGAAATAAAGTTGGGGGAGAAAAAGTTATCAGAATGACAGATGTCGGTTCTCCGGAAATAACAATTTATCCTGCAGATCAGGATGTTGCTTCTGGTGCAGCCATGGTCGTTTGTCCTGGTGGCGGATATAATATTCTGGCTTATGATTTGGAAGGAACAGAAGTTTGTAAGTGGTTGAATGAAGCAGGTGTAACTGCTATTTTGCTTAAATACCGTGTTCCTCGTCGTAAAAATCGACAGAAACACGAAGCCCCTTTGCAGGATGTACAACGTGCAATCAGTTATGTAAGGGCTCATGCAGAAGATTTTGAAATAGATGCAGATCGTATCGGTGTGATGGGATTTTCAGCAGGTGCACATCTTTCAGTAATGGCTTCTACTTCATTTAATAAAAGAACATATCCAGCTATTGATGAGGTTGATAAAGTAAGTTGTCGTCCAGATTATTGCTTATTGGTTTATCCAGCTTATCTAAGTGGTGAGAAATTTGGATTATCTCCGGAAATTCAAGTGACAAAGGACGTTCCTCCAACTTTGATTATTCAGGCAGAAAATGATAAGGCGTTTATTGATAGTAGTCTTTTCTATTTTTATGCGTTAAAACAAGCAGGAGTTCCAGCATGGATGCATCTATATAGTGAAGGAGGTCATGGTTTTGGATTGCGTGACACTGGATATATGGTAAATGAATGGACTCATCGTGCCGAGGACTGGTTTCAGGAAATTGGCGTTTTTGATTAAAGCAACAAATCTAACTTGGATAAAAATCAACTTGTACTTTCTTCTTATATATTTAGATGATAAGAATAGGTACAGGTTGATTTTTTTGTGTTCGTATAAAAGTAATAGCTGTCTTTGATGTTAATATAATTATCTGAACAGTTACGAGATATTCTCGTATAATACTAAAAATGTTAAGACTAATTATTTTTTTAGTTAAAACAGCGATTAATGTTGATGGAATAGAGAATTTATTTCTAATTATTAAACTAAGATTCGATGTTTTATCTCATCCTCAATAACTGCCATCATACCTTCTACTTGAGCTAAAGCAAACATTCGTCCATGAAAAGAATAACCAGGATTATAACCTTTTTTATCATCGCCTAAAATAGTTCTACCATGATCAATTCTCATTGGTAAACCAGGTTTGTTTTGTTCAAAAATTCTGATTAAATCAATTAAATGTCCTCTACCTGATAAATGGGAATCTTCTATGAAATTTCCTCCTTGTTTGGCTTCCGTACTTCTTAAATGGACAAAATGAGTTCTGTTTGCAAATTTTTCAGCTAATATTCTTGTATCATTATCTATTCCAGCACTTAATGAACCAGCACAAAAAGTTAGACCATTATGTGGATTATCTATTACATTTATAATCCAATCTATATCTTCTGCATTTGTTACAATTCTAGGAAGGCCTAATATTTGAAATGGAGGATCATCAGGATGAATGCACATGTTTATATTATATTGATTACATACGGGCATAATCGCTGTCAAGAAGTAACGTAGATTCTCACGTAATTGATTACGATCTATACCTTCATACAACGATAGTAATTCTTTGAATTTAGCTATGGGATTTATGTCACTTTCATGAATATTACCATTAACAAAACCTTGAGTTTTTACTATAATTGTATCTATCAAATTATATTTTTCAGATTCTGTGATGATTTTATCCAACTTTTCCACCTGGTGTATTTCACTATCGCTATAATCTTTTTCTGCATTTTTTCGATTTAAAATTTTTATATCGAAATAGGCAAAACGAATTCGATCATAAAACAATGAAGTACCACCATCAGGCCAAGGATAATGTAAATCTGTTCTGACCCAATCTATAACAGGCATGAAATTATAACAAATAGTATCGATACCGCATTTACCGAGATTTTCCAAACTGATTTTATAGTTGTTTATTAGTCTGTCTCGTTCAGAACCTCCATATTTAATTGCTTCACAAACAGGTAGACTTTCAACTACAGCCCAATTCAAACCATAAGATTCAATATAAGATTTTAGATTTTGAATGGCTTCAATGGGCCATATTTCGCCATTGGGAATATTATGTAAGGCTGTTACAATACCTTCAACTCCTATTTGACGAAGCATAGAAAGAGTTATTTTATCATTCTTACCAAACCATCTCCAAGTCTTTTTCATCATAATCTTTTTGATTATTTAAATTCCACTGAATGTACTAAAACCTCCGTCAACAGGAATAGTTATTCCTGTAATGAAACTTGCTGCATCACTACATAAAAATTGAACCACTCCATTCAGCTCAGAAATATCGCCAAATCGTTTCATAGGTGTTTTAGCTAATACTTTCTTACTTCTATCGGTTAGTGAACCATCAGGATTTATTAAGACAGAACGATTTTGATTGCCTATAAAAAAACCGGGAGCAATTGCATTTACACGAATTTTTTCACTGAATTTTATAGCCATTTCTTGAGCCAGCCAACGTGTGAAATTCTCTATAGCACTTTTAGCCATGGAATATCCTGGTACACGAGTGATAGATTCGCCTGCAGCCATAGAAGAAACATTAATAATAACGCCTGATTTTTGAGAAGCCATAACTTTCCCAAAAATTAAACAAGGATAGATTGTTCCGTTCATGTTTAAATCTATGACCTTATTTAAATCTGAGATTTTCATGTCAAAAACATTTTGATCAGTAGTCAATGTTCCACCAGGAATATTTCCACCAGCTGCATTTATTAAAATATCAATTTTTCCCCATTTGGAAAGAATTTGATCTTTTACGTTTTTTGTTTTTTCTATATCCAGGACATTACAAGCAAAACCAAAAACATCTTTACTAATACAACTTAAATTATTTATTGCTACGTCAACACGCTCTTGGTGTGCACCTATAATTATAACTTTTACGCCTGATTTCAACAGACTTTTGGCTATATTACTGCCCAAAACTCCAGAACCTCCGGTAACGACAGCCACTTTACCTGTTATATCAAATATATTTTTCATATAATTTATAGATAATAATATGTATACATTGTCGAATATGTCGAATTTCTATAGGACAGATCTATTTGTAAGATTTTATTCCTATATTTTTATAATTACAAGACGCATCAAGTCCTTTTTTTGATAATATCTCTAATAAAACTTCTTTGGTATAAAAATCTAATTTGATGGAATCTGTTTCAATTATATTATTGTTCC
>JAHHQS010000052.1 GCA_020026285.1 Parabacteroides sp.
AATTTGTTCAATTTTCTTATCTCTGTAAATGATATCATTAAGCAATGAATTACCAAATACAACGATTCTTTCCAGAACCATAAAGAATAGTTCTTCGAAAAGACGCCAGTATTTTTCAAAAACGTCAAATGTTTTTACAAATCGCTTTGACCTTTTTCGAAAAACTTCAAACATTTTTTTGGATAAGTTTAAAGAAGGCATCCTGAATACTATTATTTTTTGTAGGTTTGCGTTTCGAAATAAAAACAGAAATCATGACAAAAAAGCTACTCAAACCTATCATGTTTGTAGGGACCTGTTCTGATGCCGGAAAAAGCGTTATCAATGCTGCTTTTTGTAGAATATTCAAACAGGACGGATTTACACCTGCTCCATTCAAAGCACAGAATATGTCGCTTAATTCCTATTCCACCCTTGAAGGTGGTGAAATGGGAAGAGCACAAGTAGTTCAGGCTGAAGCATGTGGTATCAACCCGCATACTGATATGAATCCTATTCTGTTAAAACCGACAAGCGACAAAGGATCTCAAATTATATTGAACGGAAGACCTATCGGTAATATGTCTGCCAAAGATTATTTTTCGGTGAAACTGAAAAAGGAAGAACTTTTCATGGAAGCTCAGAAAGCTTTCGACCGACTGAAAAGTCGTTATAATCCAATTGTATTGGAAGGCGCCGGAAGCATCTCTGAAATAAATCTGCGCGATCGGGATATTACCAATATGCGCATGGCTATTTATGCCAATGCCGATACTTATCTGGTGGCCGATATCGATCGTGGAGGCGTGTTTGGTTCCGTATATGGTACAATTGCGCTGTTGAAACCTGAAGAAAGAGAACGAATCAAGGGTATAATCATCAATAAATTCAGAGGTGATATCTCATTATTCGATGAAGGCAGGAAGATTCTGGAAGACCTGACCGGCGTTCCGGTTGTGGCAGTCGTTCCCTACTTCAAAGGCATCAAGATTGAAGAAGAGGATTCTGTTGTGCTGGATATGAAAAACAACACTTACCAGAGCGGAAAGATCAATGTTGCTATCATTCTGCTAAAACGTATGTCAAACTTCACTGATTTCGATGTTCTGGAAATGGACAACCGCTTCAATGCTTATTATTCTAATAATATAGAAGAAGTAGAAAAGGCAGATATCATTATTCTTCCAGGTTCCAAAAATACAATATCCGACCTCCAGAGCATCCGGGCCAATGGCATTGCCGATGCGATTGTAAAAGCCTATAAGAACGGGAAAAAGGTTATCGGTATATGCGGCGGTTATCAGATGATGGGGGCACGAATCGAAGATCCGGATGGCACCGAAGGCAGTCTGAAGGCTGTTCCCGGAATAGGACTTTTACCTCAGATTACAACTATTGAAAAAGAGAAAGTAACCAAGCAAAGCAATTTTGCTTTCTGTGCAAACGCTTCAGATAAAAAGCAATATTCCTGTAAAGGATATGAAATTCATATGGGAAAAACGACCTCTTTTGGTGATGTACCCGAAAGCCCTGTTGCCATACTTGAAGACGGACGGAAAGATGGTTATTATCTGAATAATCGTTGCTGGGGAAGTTATATGCACGGCATCCTGGACAATCCGGAAGTTCTGAATCAGCTGGCAGAAGGATTTGAACAGAACAAGGAATCATCCACATTCGATTACGCATCCTTCAAAGAGGAACAATATAACAAACTAGCCGATTGGGTCAGGAAACATGCTGATATGGACTATATCTATCAATCGGCAACAATCGAATAACAGGAATAAGGATTTGTAAACGATTCGCTCTTTACAGATCCTTTTTCTTTTAACAAGTCTAATTCATAATTCTTCAATCATATTCTATTTCGACCATAAACAAACATGTTTTACAAAAAAAATGGCGTTTTTATGATAAAATGATAGCAAATAATATTTTTTATTTGTAACATTGCAATATCAAAGAAGAAAAACACTATAAATGCAATAATCTATTTTTGATTTCAACACGAAAAGCAATGAAACCAAACTGTAATTATTAATTATTTCTTTGATAAATATTAATTATTAACAGTAATCAATAAGAAACTTATCTAGACATGGAATACTGGCAAAAAGAAATTGAGACGATGGAGCGTGGCAAACTGGAAGAACTTCAGTTGGAGCGCTTGAAAGCTACAGTTAAACATGCAGTAAACTCACCTTTCTATAAAGAGGTTTTCGAAAAGAATGGTTTAACTCCAGATTGTATTCAATCATTAGCTGATCTGCAAAAACTTCCGTTCACAACCAAAGATGATTTAAGAAATCATTATCCATTCGGAATGGTCGCTATACCTATTCAGAAGTGTGTACGTATACATTCATCAAGTGGTACAACCGGAAATCCAACCGTTGTATTGCATTCTGCAAAAGACCTGGATCAATGGGCCAATCAGGTTGCCCGTTGTATGTATATGGTCGGGTTACGCGATACAGATGTCTTTCAGAATACTTCCGGATATGGTATGTTTACAGGCGGTTTAGGCTTCCAGTACGGTGCTGAACGCCTTGGAGCGTTAACTGTTCCTGCTGCTGCCGGCAATACCAAACGACAGATTAAATTCATTACCGATTTCGGTACAACTTGTCTGCATATCATTCCTAGTTATGCTACTCGTCTGGCAGAAGTAATGTACGAAGAAGGTATAGATCCTCGTAAAGATACTAAATTACATACTGTTTGTATCGGAGCCGAACCTCATTCCGAAGAACAGCGTAAACGAATTGAAAAACTGTTGGGAGTAAAAGCCTACAACTGTTTCGGCATGTCAGAAATGAATGGTCCGGGAGTTGCTTTCGAATGTAAAGAACAGAACGGCCTGCATATCTGGGAGGATTATGTAATTGCAGAAATCATTGATCCTGTTACTTTAAAGCCTGTACCTGACGGAGAAGTTGGAGAATTGGTTCTGACAACAATCAATCGTGAAGCTATGCCTTTGCTTCGTTATCGAACAAGAGATTTGACGAGATTTATTCCAGGAAAATGTAAATGTGGAAGAACTCACAGAAGATTAGCCCGTTTCATGGGACGTAGTGACGATATGATTATTTTGAAAGGTGTAAATATCTTCCCGATCCAGATTGAAAAGATTCTGATGAATTTCAAAGAATTGGGAAGCAATTATTTAATTACAATCGAAACAGTCGGTTACAACGATGAAATGTTGATAGAAGTTGAATTAAGTGATCTGTTTACTGATGATTACAGTGCATTACAACGCCTGTCAAAAGAGATCACCCGCCAATTGAAGGACGAATTGTTACTGACACCAAAAATCAAACTGGTTGCCAAAGGTTCGTTACCTGCTCCTGAAGGAGGAAAGGCTGTTCGAGTTAAGGATTTGAGAAAACTCTGTTAAAATCTAAATTAATAACATATGACTGTAAATCAGATATCCATTTTCCTGGAAAACAAGTACGGGAAATTATCAGAAATACTAATGTTGTTGGCTGAATCCGACATTCACATTATTGCTGCCACAGTAGCCGATACATCTGAATACGGAATTCTGCGTATTATTGTAAATGACCCGCAGCGAGCCTATAAAATTCTAAAAGAAAACAACGTCAGTGCCAATATTACAGATGTACTTGCTATTGTATCTCACTCTAAAGCAAGTGGTTTTGCTCAGACTCTGCAATCATTCACCAAGGCTGGTCTAAGCATTGAATATATGTATTGCTTTTCTATCAAAGACAAGTCAATTATCATAATTCGTACAAATAATCGGGAAGCTGCTCGCGAAGTAATTCGTCGTCAGAATTTAGATTGCTTAAATGAAAACGACCTGATGAAAATTGATGATTGATCTCATAATTGTATTTTTATAGAAAAAGAAAGGATGAATTATAAAAAAAATTCATCCTTTCTTTTTTTATATTTTATACCTCCTTACAAAACTCAAAATCATCAACTTTTTTGTCAAAGACATTTTCTTTAGATATTTCTTTTCGGTTATGTATTATATCTTCTATATAACCATGTATTGTTAATACATGGGCAAAAAAAATCTTCCTCTAAAAAACGGACTCGTTTCTTAGAGGAAGATTTTATTTATCATTAATTATCAACACAATCAGAAGCAATAAGCTGCACGAAGTCCAATCATTGCCTGATCAAAATCAGCAATTATATTATATCTTGCTTCCAATCCCAGAGTAAATTCTCGTGTAGCATAAATTTCAGCACCCAAACCTACATTCGCTCCAAATCGAGAACAACTTTCACTATAATTACCTGCTTCTGCTTTCCAGAAAGACATTGAGAAACCACCCAAAGGATAGAATCCAAAGAAATTACTCAATTTAAAAACATAATGAGCATTCAAATCAATCATCCAAGCACTTAATCCATCATCTTTTACAAGATATGTCAATCCAGGATTTAAGCGAAATTCATCGGTCACGCTATAACGATAGTCAAGCCCTAGTGTCGCTTGTTCAGAATCGAACGCATAACCCAAATTAAAACCAAAAGAAGAACCTCCTCTACGCGTCTGAGCATCAACACTTAAACTCAAACAAATCATAGTCAACAATAGAAATAACTTTTTCATAACTCAGTTATTTTAATTAATAATTTATCGGCCCAAATATACACCTTTTTATTTAACCTGCAAGCGTTCTCCTGCAGATTTCACTATCTGACGATAAAAATCTTCGCTGTATCCCGGAGATTCAGGTGAAGCGCCCAAACCATATCCATTATCTAAAAATCTGCCATTCTTTTCCTTACGAATAATACCATCTGTATATTTCACAATTAGAAATTCTCCTAATTTTTTCCATCTTGAAACAGACTCTTGAGCAGTTGTCGTACTATACCATGTCAGAAACTTAACAGCTTCTTTTGGATCTTTCTCATATAATTCAGCTGCTGCTTTTTCCACTGCGAATTGATTATCCTTATAACTATTCTCTAATTCAGACTGTACCTTACGAACATCTCCTATCATTTGATTGTAACGAGGATAAACCATATTTGCCACCCAGTTACGTACCCAGAAAGCGGATGTCCATGAAAATTCCATCATACTTCCGTTTCCTTGACGATAACATTCCGGTACAACCATAGAAGAACAATAAATAGGAGTAAAAACTGTAGTATTGGCATCGTCAACAGCAAACCATAGAATACCACCTATCGCATCAGGCAACCAGTTACGAAGCTGGGGAACAATTACAAATCCCGACTGTTGTGTCGAAATCGGGCGTTCATTAGTATAAGATTTGCCATCTACTTTGTAAGTCAAAGGACGAAAACGATATGGAGCTTTATATGGTCCAGCTCCCGGATCCTTTGTCATATCAAGTTCTGTTCCCTCATAATGATCACGCATCATATCTCGAACATCCTGGACAGACAACTTACGATCCGGCTTGATATATAACGGCATTGGTTCTGCTTCCACATCACCTTTTACAAGGTTAATGTATTTTCCCATATCCTTATTATATTTATTAAAGAAAGACCATACACGAGCTTCACAAGCACGAAGACCTCCAAAATCATAAGGACAATATGCCTTGGCAAAACTGAAATCCTTATCTTTTCCTTTGAAATATCCTTTTTCTCTGGCAAAAGAAACGACATCTGCTGCATACATACAGTTTTCTTTATCGTCAAAAGGTATTTGTTGGATACGAGCCTGATTTGCATGGGCAGCGATACAATCATCCGGAATACGGATAGCGACCCATACAGCCCCTTTATTACCTTTTCCCTTACCGATCATTTCCATTATCCAAGCTTCATTTTTATCTGCAATAGAAAATGACTCGCCTCCACTATAATAACCATATTCTGCGACCAAATCCGTCATCACCCGAATAGCTTCACGGGCAGTTTTGGAACGTTGTAAAGCCACATATATCAAACTTCCATAATCCATTATTCCTTCCGGATCAGCCAATTCAGAGCGTCCCCCAAATGTACTTTCAGTAATAGCCACCTGATGTTCATTCATATTACCAATTACAGAATAAGTCTGACGAACCTGACGAATCTTTCCTAGAGGTTTTCCTGTATCCCATTCATTGATATCCAACATTGCACCTTCTGGCCAAACGGCAGCAGGCCAATGATACAATTCGCCATAAAGCGTATATGAATCAGCTGCATAACTGATCATAACAGAACCATCTGTTGAAGCTTTCTTTCCAACCAGCAAACCTGTACAGGCCATTACCTCTGCAGTAGAAGCAAGACCAAGACATGCGGCCAGAGTAATCCAAAATTTTTTCATCTCTTATGTTTAACAATTATTATTTTTATAAATGGTTACAAAAATAAGTTATTATTCGTTCCCGACAAAAGCTATACTCAAATCATTTGCTTTATTCCATGTAGATAAATTTGACATTTTCAAACAAAACGGAATATCAGACGCATTGTTTTTTGTATCTTTGCAGGATGAATAAATTCAGACCTGAGGCATGGTTGCCTACAACCAAGAAAGAAGTGGAAGCCCGCGGATGGGATTATATTGATGTAATTCTGTTCAGTGGTGACGCTTATGTTGACCATCCTTCATTTGGAGCGGCCGTTATCGGACGAATTCTTGAATCTACCGGATTGAGAGTTGCTATTGTTCCTCAACCTGACTGGCGTGGTGATTATCGAGATTTCAAAAAACTTGGAGCTCCTCGCCTTTTCTTCGGTGTTTCTCCTGGAGCAATGGATTCGATGGTTAATCATTATACGGCAAATAAACGTCTGCGCAGTGACGATGCTTATACTCCTGACCGCCGTCCGGGAATGCGTCCTGATTATCCAAGTATTGTTTATACCAAGATATTAAAAGAATTATATCCCGATGTACCTGTTGTCCTGGGCGGTATAGAGGCATCTTTACGTCGTCTGACTCACTATGATTACTGGCAGGACAAGCTGCTTCCCAGTATCCTTATAAGCAGTCCGGCCGACCTTCTGATTTATGGTATGGGCGAAAAGCCGATTGTCGAACTGGTTCATAAACTACAGGCCGGAATTCCATTCAAAGATATTAAGGATATACCTCAGACTGTCTATTTATCGGATGACATCAAACAGGAAGATGACGACATTCTTCTGTTCTCTCACGAAGAATGTCTGAAAGA
The DNA here is from genome assembly GCA_020026285.1 of Parabacteroides sp. The sequence goes on from JAHHQS010000052.1 coordinate 7,125, forward strand.
CAAGCTGAAACAGGCCAAGAATTTCAGACATATCGAGGAGGAATCAAACAAGCAGCACGCACAACGTATCCTTCAGCATTGCGGGAAACATACCATTGTGGTGAATCCACCTTTTCCTCCTATGACGGAAGCGGAAATTGATGCGAGTTTCGATCTGCCTTATACCCGATTGCCTCATCCTAAATATAAAGGAAAGATTATCCCGGCATTCGAAATGATCAAATTCTCCGTCAATCTGCATAGAGGTTGTTTCGGCGGATGTGCTTTCTGTACCATTTCGGCTCACCAGGGTAAATGTATCTCATCACGAAGTAAGGAATCTATCTTGCGTGAGGTAAAGGCTGTAACACAGATGCCCGATTTCAAAGGTTATCTGAGTGATCTGGGAGGACCTTCAGCCAACATGTATCAGATGAAGGGTTTAAACCCGAAACTCTGTGCCGTATGCAAGAAACCGTCCTGTATCTCTCCTAGTGTCTGCAAGAATCTGAATGCCGACCACACCCCTTTGCTGGAGATATACAAGGAAGTGGACAAAATGCCGGAAATCAAGAAATCGTTTATCGGCAGCGGTATTCGTTATGACCTGCTTCTGCATAGATATGACAATGAAGCCTTGAATGAAGCCGCAAGAAAATATACAGAAGAAGTGATAGCTCATCATGTTTCCGGACGACTAAAAGTGGCTCCCGAGCATACTCAGGACGAAGTGCTGAAACAAATCAGAAAGCCATCGTTCAAGTTATTCGAGCAATTCAAACATATATTCGACCGGGTGAACAAAAAATATGGTTTAAATCAACAGCTGATTCCTTATTTCATATCCAGTCATCCAGGTTGTACCGAGCTTGATATGGCAGAACTGGCGGTTATTACCAAAGACCTGCATTTCCAGCTGGAACAGGTACAGGACTTTACGCCTACTCCAATGACTCTCTCTACAGAGATGTATTATACCGGATACCATCCGTACACCTTAGAGAAAGTCTATACGGCAAGGACCAAGGAACAGAAGCTGGCCCAGCGACAATTCTTCTTCTGGTACAAACCTGAATTCCGTCAGCAGATTACACGCACTTTACAGAAACTGAAACGGAATGATCTGATCGACAAGTTATTCAGCCGAAGTGGAAACAACGTCAATTTCCACCATCATCAGGAAGAATCCAAGACAAAGCAATCTTCACGAAGAGGCAACAATTCCAGTGATTCGAGAAATCATCAGGAAAGCCCAAGAAACAAACAATCCTCTCAACGTAATCACCGGAGGAGATAAGAAAAAGGTCAAAGTTTTTTATGAAAACGTCCAATGTTTTTCAGAAAAGCTTTGACCTTTTTTCCAAAACAATACCAAGAAATTTTAACCATCAGTCACTCTGTTAAAAAACATTACTCATACCACATATTTCCTAAAAACGCTCTATCTTTGCAGCCGAGTGCTTGATAAACCTCGTAAAAAACAAGAACAACATGCAAAAAACAACTGTCAGTATACCTTTCATGTTATTAGGTATACTATTTAATGTCTGCCTGATAGCAGCGAACCTTTTAGAGACAAAGGTCATTCAGATTGCAGGAATCACTGCAACAGCCGGATTAATAGTCTTTCCGGTATCCTACATCATCAACGATTGTATTGCCGAAGTCTGGGGCTTCAAAAAGGCCCGTCTGATCATTTGGAGCGGATTCGCTTCAAACTTCCTGGTTATTGCTTTTGCACAGATAGCCACCCAGCTTCCCGCAGCTCCATACTGGGAAGGTGAGGAAGCTTTCAACTTCGTATTCGGACTGGCACCACGAATAGCCATAGCAAGTCTGCTGGCCTTTCTGGTAGGTTCTTTTCTGAATGCCTACGTCATGAGCAAGATGAAACTTGCATCGCAAGGAAAGAATTTTTCTCTGCGAGCGATTCTGTCCACTCTGATTGGCGAAAGTGCAGATTCATTGATATTCTTCCCGATAGCCTTCCTAGGATTAATTCCGCTGAATGAACTATTCATGATGGTTGTCATACAGGCCGCTTTAAAATCCATCTACGAAGTCATCATTCTTCCGGTAACCATACAGGTTGTCAAATACATCAAGAAAAAAGATGGTACGGACACATACGATGACAACATCTCCTATAATATTCTTAAGGTAAAAGATCTATAAACAAAACAATATACCTAGAAGCCGGTCAGGACCAGAAGCTGGTTCAAACCGGCTTTTATTTTATCCATACGATACTTTTCACCTATCACTTCTTGCAAGAGACTCGGTTTCGTTGTACTTTTGCGCCATTATGCAAAATCAGATTATTACTCCAACGGCCGATTTACAACTGCAACAGGAAGCCCTTCAAAAAGAATACGTCTATGAGAAGGAAATGTACAAAGAGCAGTCTGAAAAGGCCGGTATTTGGAAAAGTATACAACAAGGGGTCTGCTGGTATCCGATTTCGATGGGAAGAAGCTTTTATAACTCCTTAAATCAGCTGGTTATCGAAATAGAACGTCGGGAAGAAAAAGAAATCGAACACAACTTTGAATATGGCCGTCCGGTATGTTTCTTCAAAAACGACCGAAACGGGAAACCTCACTATTTCAATTTCAGTTCGACAATCAGTTATGTACAAGATGATCTGATGGTCGTAACCCTTCCTTCCCCTTTTGCGTTATCCGAGATTCAGGGAGAAACGGATCTGGGGATCCAGCTATATTTTGACGAGACAAGCTATCGGGCAATGTTCGGCGCTCTGAAAGAAGTCATGAGTGCCAAGAATAACCGCTTGGAAGAGTTAAGGGACAAATTGCTGGGAAAATCACTTGCAGAGAAAAGAGATCTATTTCCTATTCGTTTTCCATGGCTGAACATCTCTCAGGAAGAAGCGGTAAATAAAGTTCTGGCAGCCAAAGATGTGGCCATAGTTCACGGACCTCCAGGAACAGGTAAGACAACCACTTTGGTGGAAGCTATTTATGAGACTCTGCATCGGGAGAATCAGGTAATGGTCTGTGCGCAAAGCAATACGGCTGTAGACTGGATTTCCGAGAAACTGGTGGATCGGGGTATACCGGTTCTTCGAATCGGCAATCCGACTCGTGTCAACGACAAGATGCTTTCGTTTACATACGAAAGACGGTTCGAATCGCATCCCGATTATGCCGAACTCTGGAGTATTCGCAAAACGATACGAGAGATACAATCCTCTTTACGAAATAAAAGCAGAAGCGAACGAGATACCGAAAGGAATCGTTTATCCCGTTTGAAATACAGAGCAACCGAGCTCGACATGAAGATCGAGAACGATCTGTTCGATGAAGCTCGTGTCATTGCCTGTACTCTTGTGGGAGCAGATAATCATTTACTGACAGCCAGACATTTCACGACCTTATTCATCGACGAGGCGGCACAAGCATTGGAAGCGGCCTGCTGGATTGCAATCCGCAAAGCTGATCGTGTTATCCTGGCCGGAGACCATCAACAGTTACCTCCTACTATCAAATGTATGGAAGCTGCCCGCGACGGACTTGACAGAACTCTGATTCAAAAGATTTCGGAACGAAAACCGGAAGTAGTATCTCTGTTGACATTGCAATATCGAATGAACGAAACCATCATGAGATTTCCGTCTCAATGGTTCTATCACGGCCGGTTAAAGGCCTCTCCGGATGTAAGTCACCGAGGAATTCTGGAATGGGATACTCCTATCGTATGGACCAACACGGCCGGATGCGATTATCTGGAATTGCAACAGGAAGAAAACCCAAGTCGTATCAACAAACAGGAGGCCGAATTACTGGTTCTTCAATTACAGGTCTATATTGAAAACATTACCAAAGACCGTGTACTGGACGAACAGATCGATTTCGGCATCATCTCTCCATACAAGGCTCAAGTACATTATCTGAGAAAGCTTATCAAACGGAATTCTTTCTTCAGACCTCTGAAAAAACTAATCACCGTTCATACGGTTGATGGCTTTCAGGGACAGGAAAGAGATGTTATCATGATCAGTCTGGTACGAGCAAACGAAGCAGGCAAGATCGGTTTCTTGAGCGATCTCCGCCGAATGAATGTAGCAATCACCAGAGCACGTATGAAACTGATTATTGTTGGCGATGCATCAACCTTGGTACATCATCCATTCTACAGAAAATTGTATAAATACATCCAAGAGAATGGTAAAATCATCGAGCTGTGCGATTCAAATAAAGAGACAGAAAAACAAACAAATAACAACGACATATGAAATACAAACTTTTAGTTTTAGATTTAGATGGAACTTTGACGAACAGTCAGAAGGAAATCACTCCTTTCACAAAAGAAGTTCTTATCAAGGCCCAACAACAAGGTTTGCATATCGCTTTAGCATCCGGAAGACCGACATTCGGAATTACGCCTATAGCTGAAGAATTGGAGTTAAAGCACTTTGGAGGCTTCATTCTTTCATTCAACGGAGGGAAAATTATCGATGTCATGACCGGAAAAGTCCTTTTCGAGCAGGCGTTGCCACCCGATATTCCCGAGATTCTATACAATCGCTCAATGGAAGCCGGAGTTTCTATTCTTTCATACAACGGAGATTTTATCTTATCTGAAACTCCTGAGAACAAATATGTTCAGTACGAGTCATTCTTGACCAAGATGAAGATTAAAGGAACGGATAATTTTATTCGCGACTTACATCAGCCGGCTGATAAATGTCTGGCCGTTGGCGATCCCGAACTATTGGTTCCGCTAGAAGAAAAGCTTCGTCAGGAATTGAGTGACCGAATCAATGTCTATCGTTCCGAACCATTCTATCTGGAACTGGTACCTAAAGGAATAGACAAGGCAAATTCTATCAAAGTATTGAGAAACAGAACACATACCAAGCGAGAAGAAATCATTGCCATCGGTGATGGATACAACGATCTTTCGATGATCAAGTATGTAGGTCTGGGAGTTGCAATGGGGAATGCACAGCCTCCGGTAAAAGCTCAGGCAGATCATGTGCTGACACGGACAAATGATGAAGACGGAGTGGCCTATTTTGTACAAGAAATAATTGAAAAAGAGATAGGATACATTAAGTAAAGTAAGTATATTTGTCAGATAATCCCTAAATATAAAAAACTATGAAGTACAAATTATTAGTGATCGATGTTGACGGTACATTGTTGAACGATCAAAAAGAAATAACAGCACACACCAAGTCTGCTTTATTGAAAGCCCAACAGATGGGAGTACATGTAGTTTTAGCTTCCGGACGTCCTAATGGAGGTCTGATTCCTTTAGCCAAAGAATTAGAACTGAACAATTACGGCGGATATGTAATTTCATACAACGGAGCCCAGATTATTGACATGAAGTCTGAAGATTTACTCTTCAGCAAGGCTTTAAATATGGAATTGATTCCTTATTTGGACAAAAAAGCCAAGAAGAACGAATTCTCTATATTTACTTATTACGAAGATTCTATCATTACCGATTGTGTGGATGATATACACATCCAACAAGAAGCAAATCTGAATGGCATGCATATACGGATTGTGAACAATTTCCCTATTGCAATCGATTATACTCCATTTAAATGCATTCTTTCCAGTGATAACGAGAAAGAACTGGTTTCATTGGAAAATCATTGGAAAAAGAAACTTGCCGGAGTTGCCGATGTATTCCGCTCGGAAGATTATTTTTTGGAAGTTGTTCCACCTTCTGTCAATAAAGGCAATACGCTGGCTTTATTAATGCAGAAACTGCATGTCAGTCGCGACGAGGTTATTGCTATAGGTGATGGTATAGCAGACGTCCCGATGTTACAATTGGCTGGTTTAGGTGTTGCGATGGGAAATGCGAGGGATTCGGTAAAGGCTTGTGCCGTTACAACGACATTGAGCAATGAAGAGGACGGTGTAGCCATTGCTATCGAGAAAGCAATCCTGTCAACAATCCATCCGACAGAAATTCCTCTTGACAAACTGAATGAACGAGGCAAACATGCCCTGATGGGGAACTTGGGTATTCAGTATACTTATGCAGCAGACGGCCGTGTGGAAGCGACTATGCCTGTTGATGAACGGACTCGTCAGCCTTTCGGTATATTGCATGGAGGAGCAACTCTTGCCCTTGCCGAAACAGTTGCTGGTCTGGGTTCAATGATTATTGTTCAACCTGATGAAATCGTAGTCGGAATGCAGGTAAGTGGACATCATATTTCTTCAGCTCACGAGGGAGACACAGTAAGAGCTGTCGGAACCATTCTTCATAAAGGACGTTCATCACATGTCTGGAATGTAGATATCTTTACATCAACAGATAAACTTGTGTCTTCAGTACGTGTAGTAAACAGTGTTATGAAAAAAAGATGATAAACGAAAATTCTTATAAGATTTTAGATTCATTAATCAAACAAGGCCGGAGTTTCGCAATATGGCGTATTCCTGGTGAAGAAACTATTCATTTCAGAATGCAGACTTTCGGAAATCCGGACTTGTTGTATGATTTTACTGAGTTAAACGGACGAAGCGGATTCGTAATTGCTCCGTTTCAAATAACGGATAAACATCCTATCGTATTAATTCAACCGGATTGCCTGGATTTGCCGGAAGATATTCTGGAAACTCCTCAAGATATGATCGAAGTTTTCCCTCATGAGGTTCCCGATGTTAAGAGTGACGAGGAAATGAGGGATGAATATGATGCTTGTTTCAGACATTTTCAGAATCCATTACTTCGTGGCATTCAGGATAAACTAGTTTTATCCAGAGCCAAGACTCTTCCGAAAAATCCTACCTTCTCACCAGGTAAAGCTTTTTTCCAGGCCTGCAAACGATATATTTATTCGTATGTATATCTCTGCTATACTCCTCAAACAGGAGTCTGGATAGGTGGAACTCCTGAAATATTGCTAGCCGGTGAGGGAGAAAAATGGCAGACTGTAGCTTTAGCCGGTACTCAAAGATTGAGAGAAGGAAAATTGCCTCACGCCTGGGATCAAAAGAACTGGCAGGAACAGCAACTGGTGGCAACTTATATACGCCGTCAACTGGCCTCTCTGAAAATTGAAACAAAAGAAAAGGGACCTTATTCTGCCCAGGCAGGAAATCTGGCTCACTTAAAGAGTGATTTCAATTTCACTTTACCAAGCAACGACAATTTAGGAGAAATAATTCAGCTGTTACATCCAACTCCTGCTGTATGTGGTTTGCCTAAAGAAGATGCTTATCAGTTTATATTGGATAATGAGCACTATGATCGCAGTTATTATTCAGGTTTTATCGGATGGCTTGCACCAGCTGGGAAAACAGATCTGTATGTCAACTTAAGATGTGCGAATATTAATCCGGATACATACACATTATTTGCTGGTGGCGGTATTCTGGCCTCATCTGTACTGAAAGAAGAATGGAATGAGACAGAAGACAAGATGGCTACCATGAGAAATCTCTTTGAATAAATCGAACAGACTTATTATGTACTCTGATAAAAAGAATATACTCCAGCTTGTTGCTCTTTTAAAAGCACATGGAATTCGAAATGTTGTACTTTGTCCCGGCAGTAGAAATACTCCGCTCATTCATACATTTGCCAATCACCAGTTTTTTACCTGTCATTCCGTAACAGACGAACGAAGTGCTGGTTTCTTTGCTTTAGGTCTCGCCTTAAGTACAGGAAAGCCGGCAGCTGTATGCTGTACATCCGGAACTGCTGTTTTAAATCTGCATCCGGCTATTGCCGAAGCTTATTATCAACAGATTCCTTTAGTGGTGATTTCAGCAGACAGACCAAGTGCATGGATTGGACAAATGGACGGACAGACTCTTCCTCAACCGAATGTTTTTGGTTCTTTGTCGAAATGTTCTGTCACCTTGCCAGAAATTAGATCAGAAGAAGATGAATGGTATTGTAACAGACTAATCAATGAAGCTTTACTGGAATTACATCACCATGGTAAAGGTCCGGTTCATATAAATGTTCCTATTTCTGAGCCTTTATTCCAGTTTACAACAGAAGAATTACCTGAAGTCAGAGTTATCACCCGCTATCAGGGACTTAATGTCTACGATCTTAAATATGATGATTTGATTAGCAGACTGAATGCCTATTCCAAAAGGATGATGCTTGTAGGACAAATGAATTTGATTTATTTGTTCGAACGTAAAATCTGCAAACAGCTCTATAAACATTTCGCATGGCTGACAGAACATACCAGCAACCAAACAATCCCTGGAATTCCGGTAAAGAATTTCGACTCTATTCTTCAGTCTCTTCCTGAAGAAGAACAGGTTAAACTGATTCCGGATATTGTAATTACCTACGGCGGACATATCATTTCAAAACGTTTGAAACAACTTCTTCGTAAACATCCTCCTAAAGAGCACTGGCATGTTTCTGCAGACGGAAAGATTGCAGATACTTTCTGTTCTTTAACTACCGTCATTGAAATGGATCCTTTCGAATTTCTTGAAAAGATAGCCTTTCTGATGGAGAACAAAAATGTAGAATATCCGAAACAGTGGGAATATTACTCAAAAAAATTAGAAGAACCTGATTTCGACTATTCTCAAATGGCCGCAATTGGAAAAGTTCTGAAATCTATCCCTGCAGATGCCGTGTTGCATCTAGGGAACAGCTCAACAGTTCGATATGCTCAATTATATAAAATACCCGACACTGTTGAAGTCTGCTGCAATAGAGGAACAAGTGGAATTGAAGGGACATTATCTACAGCTCTAGGTTATGCCTGGGCTTCGGATAAACTGAATTTCATTCTGATTGGGGACTTAAGCTTTTTCTACGACATGAATGCTCTTTGGATGAATCAGTTCCGAGGAAATGTTAGAATCCTTCTATTGAATAACAGCGGTGGTGAAATATTTGAATCATTACCTGGTTTAGAAATGGAGAAACGTACTCAGCGGTTTGTGACAGCTACTCATTCAACAAAAGCAGAAGCCTGGGCCAAAGAACGCGGATTTGATTATCAGGCCGTACATTCATTGGAAGAGATGGAACAATTCATGCCAGCTTTTATGCAGATAGAACAAAATATAAAGCCTCAATTCATGGAGGTTTTCACGAATAAATCTGAAGATATTCGTTTGCTAAAAGAATATTATCAGAATCTTTAAACCAATCGGAATCCTGATTCCATAAAACTATCAGGATTCTGTTTTTGATAAACAATCATTTCGTCTTTTTCAGCTTCTTGAAAAGAAACTGTATCATTCGATCGAATATGTTCAAAATAGAAATAAAGCCCAAACTTCTTCATTTTAAACAACCGGCAGGAACATCACGAGGAGTTTATACAACACGTCAAAGCTGGTATCTGATTCTTTCTTCAACAGAAGAACCGGGAAGAATCGGAATTGGAGAGTGCGCTCCATTACCTAATTTAAGTTGTGATGATATTCCAAATTATGAAGAGGTATTAACAAAATTCTGTAAGGATTTTGAAAAGACAGAAAAACTCGACAAGGAAGTTCTTCGTCCCTACCCTTCTATGCTTTTCGGACTGGAAACAGCTTTGCGCCAATACGAACAAAAATCAATTGCTCTTTGGAATACGGCTTTCTCTCGTGGAGAAAAAGGAATTCCTATCAATGGTTTAATCTGGATGGGGAACTATCAGAAGATGTTCGAACAGATTGAAACGAAAATGAAGATAGGATTCCGCTGCATCAAATTAAAGATTGGAGCAATCAACTTCGAAGAAGAACTAGATCTGTTGAAATTTATTCGCAAACATTTCTCTGCTGATGAAATCGAATTAAGAGTCGATGCTAACGGAGCATTCCATCCCAACGATGCCATGGAAAAATTGAAACGTCTATCCGAATTGGACCTTCATTCCATTGAACAGCCTATCCGCGCAGGACAATGGGAAGAAATGGCGCGCTTGTGTGAATCAACTCCCTTACCTATTGCCTTGGATGAAGAATTGATTGGCATACATTCTTTAGAAGAGAAGAAAAATCTTCTAGATACTATCAAACCTCAATACATTATTTTAAAGCCATCTTTACATGGAGCCATGAACGGTTCGGAAGAATGGATTCACGAAGCGGACTCACGTAAAGTCAGATGGTGGATTACTTCGGCCCTTGAATCGAATATCGGATTGAACGCCATCGCTCAATGGTGTGCGACATTCAATAATCCACTTCCTCAAGGTTTAGGCACCGGGGCTTTATTTACCGATAATGTTGAAATGCCTCTTGAAATCCGTAAAGACTGCCTTTGGTTTGATCCTAAAGGTTTGATGATCTTTTAAGGCCTGGTTTTCCGGAAACATCTATCAATAAATAGAATGAAGTTTAAAACAATATATATACTTTGTCTTTTTGCGGCTCCTGTTCTAGCTCAAGAACAAAGGCCGACTTTTAATTATAAAATTGAAGCAACTGGTGCTGTCGCCAATGGAGAGTTTGCTCCGCTTTGGCTTACAGCCAATCGTTATGGCAAGACGAGTTCGAACGATAAGCAGGCTTCACTCCAGGCTGCACTTTTCTATCATCAGAATTTCAGACATCACTGGAAAATTGACGCTGGCATCGATCTGATTGGAGGGAAGAATCTGACTTCCACCTTCTGGCTTCATCAGGCATATGCAGACTTTTCCTGGAATGTTCTTTCGCTAAGTATTGGAAGTAAAGAGAGAACGGGTTCTCCTTTGGATAGAAACGAACTACTGACCAGCGGATGGATGGTAGAAGGAACCAATATGCGTCCTGTTCCTCAAATAAGAGGTGAAATTAAAGACTATTTTTCCATTCCTGGAACAAAGAAATGGATCGCTTTTAAAGGACATATTGCTTATGGCTGGTTTACAGATGGCAGATGGCAGGAAAATTTTGTAAGCAACGAGCAACTCTTTACAAAAGGAGTTCGTTATCATAGTAAATCATTGATGCTTCGTTTTGGTAATAAAGATAAATTTCCTGTTGAATTGGAATGGGGAATTATCACTTCTGCGCAATTTGGAGGGAAACAGATGCGTAAGAATGCTGATGGTTCTATAACTGTCACGAAAGATTTTCCTGACGGATTGAAAGATTACCTGGATGTATTCATCCCGAAACAAAAAAGTACTTACGAAAATGTCTCAGGGAATCATTGCGGAAGCTGGAACTTTGCTCTGAATTCATATTGGAACGACTGGAATGTAAAAGTATACCTGGAACATTATTTTGAGGATCATTCACAAATGTTCTGGCAATATGGCAGATGGAAAGACGGCTTGCTCGGCTTCGAAATCACTCTTCCAAAGAATCACTGGGTAAGCAGTATTGTCTGGGAAGGAATGGCTACCAAAGATCAGACCGGTCCACTTTTATATGATGGAGGAATTGGTTCTTTCCAGGATTTGCAAATGAGTGGAGGCGACAACTATTATAATAATGGTGAATTTTTAGGATGGCAACATCATGGTACCTCTTTAGGACATCCCTTTTTTTACGGTCCGCAATATAATACGGACGGAACAAACACGATAAAAAGTAATCGGATACGTTCCAATCATTTAGGAATTTCAGGATCTCCTTCAAACGAATGGAGTTGGAGGTTATTGGCTTCGTTTGCTCGCCATTGGGGTACTTACCCTGCACCTTTGGATAAACAACAGAAACAATTCAGCGGAATGGCTGAAGTTACTTATAAGCCAAACTGGACAAAAGGCTGGAGTGCATCAGTTTCTTTCGGTCTTGACCGAGGAAATCATTTAGGAAATTCAACTGGTGGGATGATCTCCATCCGTAAAACGGGAGGATTTAAATTATGAAAAAAGTATTGGGATATTTATTTTTAGGAATATTACTGACAATTCTCAACAGTTGTGAGAAAGCTCCCATAAACAATCGCATAGAAGGTCATTGGAAACTGGAGCAAATAACAACTTTAGAGAATAATGTCAATACACCATGCGAAAGAATCTTTTACAGCATCACCCGCATGGTTACTGAAGTTGCCGAAAAGCAAGGTCCGCATCATTATGGCTCTTTCATTGCACGAACGGAATATCAGAATAACGAAACAATTCTTGTTCTGAAAGATTTTAAAAGACGGGCAAGTACAAGCGATAACGGAGTTCCGGCAACAAAGGAACAACTAATGCCTTTCGGTATTAATAACCCAAAGGAAACAAAATTCAATGTAATTGAATCTACTTCTGATCGTCTGGTTTTAGAATCCGATTATGCCAGACTAATCTTGAAGAAATTCTAAACTTTTCATCCAGGAGAATTCATTTTCTAAAAAAAATGGACCATTTATATTATATACTTATATAAATCTCCTATATTAGCATATAAACATTAAAGTTAAATAGATTATGAAAAGGACATTCGCTACTTTATTTCTCTTGATTGCTTGTTTTTTAACAATTCAAGCACAGAAAGCTCCTTTCGAGTTGCTAAAACTTCCATACGCAACGAATGCTTTGGAACCAGTAATCAGTCAAAAGACCATAGAACTTCATCATGGCAAGCATTTGAATGGTTATGTTACCAATCTGAACAAGCTAATCAAAGGGACAGAATATGAAACGATGGAACTTAAAGATATTATCGCTAAATCCAAACAAGGAGCTATCTTCAATAATGCCGGACAGACATTGAATCATAATCTGTATTTTACTCAGTTTTCTCCTAAAGGTGGTGGAATTCCTCAAGGCAAGTTGGCTGAAGCGATCAACGAACAATGGGGTTCATTCGATCGATTTAAAGAAGAATTAACACGTCGGGGCACAGCGTTGTTTGGTTCCGGATGGATTTGGTTATCTCAACAAAGTGATGGGAAACTCCTTATTACTGAAGAAACAAATGGCAGTAATCCGGTTGCTCATGGATTAACTCCTTTATTAGGATTCGACTTATGGGAACATGCCTATTATTTGGATTATCAGAATCGCCGTGCTGATCATATAAAGCAATTATGGAGTATTATAGATTGGAAAATTGTAGAGAAAAGATTAAAAAAATAACATTCACAGCTAAAGATTTAGAAAAACCCGGAATTCAACAGCAGAAAAGGCTTTGAGTTCCGAGTTTTTTTTATTCAAGGATCCCTTTAGGGAATAATCAAATTCATATTTTTTACAAGGTTACACCCGTTTTAAAAATAGCAATATCCGAATATCCATTGATTTCATTTTTAGTCTGCCTGCCTGAAACGACATCAATAATGAAACGGACAAATTCATTTAATGTTTTTTCTTTAGCCTCACCTTCAACCAACACCCCCGCATTAAAGTCTATCCAGTTCGACTTACGCCTGGCAAGAGATGAATTGGTTGAAATCTTCATTGTCGGAACAAACGTTCCGAAAGGAGTTCCTCTTCCGGTTGTAAACAGAACCAACTGACAACCAGAAGCAGCCAAAGCCGTACTAGCCACCAAATCATTTCCAGGAGCACTCAACAAATTCAAGCCATGATGCTGAGCTCTGTCCCCATACAAAAGAACACCTCGCACAGCCGAATTTCCCGATTTCTGAATACACCCCAATGATTTTTCTTCCAGTGTAGATATTCCTCCCGCTTTGTTTCCGGGTGAAGGATTTTCATAAATCGGTTGTTCGTTCTTGATGAAATAATTTTTAAAATCGTTGATCAGGTGTACTGTTTCTTCAAATAATTCTACACTGGCACAACGGTTCATCAGAATTGTTTCCGCACCGAACATTTCCGGCACCTCCGTTAAGACTGTTGTTCCTCCCTGTGCAACCAGATAATCAGAGAAAAAGCCCAATAAAGGATTAGCCGTTATCCCCGAAAAACCATCCGAACCTCCACATTTCAATCCTATCTTAAGTTCAGACAAAGGTATCTCCGTACGTTTGTCGGAACATGCCAGATCATATAACTCACGTAGAATGCACATTCCTTTTTCTTCTTCATCCTCCTCTTTCTGGCAAACAAGAAAACGAATCCGTGAAGAATCATAATTTCCTAAAAATTCCTGAAAAGCTTCCGGCTGATTATTCTCACACCCCAATCCAACAATCAAGACTCCTCCTGCATTCGGATGAAGCGCCATATCTCTCAATATTTTCCTGGTATTCTCATGATCGTCACCCAACTGGGAACAACCAAAATTATGAGGGAAACTTCTGATTGCATCAACTCCATCGCAAGAAGTCTCCCTACGCAATTGTTCCGCCAAACGATTTACAATACCATTCACACAACCAACTGTCGGTATTATCCATATTTCATTCCGAATTCCACAATCACCATTACTTCTGCGATAACCTTTAAATGTAAACTCTTCATTTCTACAAGAAACCGTAGTAGAGACTGGCTTATATTGATAATCCAAAACGCCATTCAGTGAAGTCTTTAAATTCTTTTCATTAACCCATTCACCAGCTTTGATATTTTGAATGACATGACCGATAGAATATCCATACTTTACAACTTGATCTCCTGCGGAAAAATCAATCAAGGCCACCTTATGCCCAGCAGGAATAGTCTCTCCCACTGCCACCTTTCTATCTTGCATTTGCAAAATTTCACCAGCAGCCAATTCCTCTAATGCAACAGCGACATTGTCTTTCGGATTTATCTGAATATAACGATCCATCTGTTCCTTTCTTTATTTTGAAATCCATTCCTCAACAACAGATAACATGCCTTTCTCAGCAATTGCCTGCAGATAATCAGAAACCATATCAGTCAGTCCAGGAATCCGATTCAAGTCTTCCTCCCATATAAACTCTACTCCCAACACAATCTGTGCCGTTTCATTAAAAGAAGGGAGCGACCATGCATCATGTAACAATGAAATAATTTCCGGAGCATCATCTGGAACAATTTCCATACCATCTGCACGAACACCACCCTTATAGTAAGTAATGATTGCCGCTAATCCCATAACCAGACCTTTCGGCAAAAAGCCTTTCCGTTTTAGATATTCCTTTAATGCGGGAAGATCTCTAGTTTTATATTTTGGGAAAGAGTTTAACATGATAGATGTTACCTGATGATCGACAAACGGATTATTAAAACGATCAAGTACACGCTCGGCAAAAGAGACTAACTCTTCTTGAGGTAGATTCAACGTACACATCAATTCCTCGAACATGACACGATGAATGTACCTGCCTATCACAGGATGCTGGCAAGCCTCTCGCACGATATTCAATCCTGAAAGAAAAGCCACTGGTGATAAAACGGTATGAGGCCCGTTCAATAATGTGACTTTACGCTCATGATATGGAGCTTCCGAAGGAACAAATATCACATTTAATCCAGCTTTATCTGCAGGAAATTCCTTTTCTACAGATTCCGGTGCTTCAATTACCCATGAATGAAAAGTTTCACCCTGAACAACTAAATTATCTTCAAACTGTAATTCATTCTGAATCTGATCTATATCTTTATTCGGGAAACCGGGAACTATTCGATCAACTAAAGTGGAATACACTGGACAAAACTTATCAAGCCATTGCTTGAAAGATTCCCCTAAATTCCAAAATTCAATATATTGAAGAATTGTCTGTTTTAGCTTTTCTCCATTATGGAATATCAACTCGCAAGGAAGAATAATCACTCCTTTATTATTATCTCCATTGAAATATAAAAAACGATGATATAAAAACTGTACCAGCTTGCCCGGAAAAGAAAGAGCCGGAGCATCCTCCAAACAGCAATCAGCATTAAACTCAATGCCTGCTTCCGTTGTATTCGAAACAACAAAACGAATCTCAGGTTGTTCTGCCAACTTCAAAAAAGCATTATAATCTTTATACGGATCAATTCCTCTACTTACCGAATCAATCAGTGTTATGGTATTTATAATCTTACCAGATTGCAGACCTTGTAAATTTACATGATACAAACAGTCCTGCTGATTTATTTTTTCAACCCGACCTCCCGGACGAGGTTGAATCATTACTACACTACTGTTAAATTGGATCTTCTTGTTCATCTCGTTAACAATCCAATCAACAAAAGCACGCAAGAAATTTCCTTCTCCAAATTGTACGATTCGTTCAGGATAAACAGGCTTCTTTATCGTTTCTTTATTTAATGCTTTCATGATATACGATTAAATATTCTACTAATGTACAAAATATTCTACAGAACTTTCTATCCTCCTTTTAAAAGAAACAGACCTCTCGAAAAATATCTATTTTTCAAATAATACAAATCTCACCACTCCTCTTTTTTTACATAAAAAATGTAAATATCTGATTTTCCCGAATAGATATGACTTAACTTAAATTATATAAC
>JAHHQS010000053.1 GCA_020026285.1 Parabacteroides sp.
TGTGGATTTATATAATTTAGACATTACAAATGTCACAGCTTTTGAAACGCCCGAGGGTTCTTTCCAAATTCAAGAAATATCAAAAGCCATAGAGGATTTGAATGCCGATTTAAAAATTCCATTTTCCATGTACGTAAGCGGGTATAAATACAATGAAATTGCCGAAAAGCTAGACCTTCCATTAGGAACAGTCAAAAGCAGAATATACTTTGCACGACAGGATTTACAAAAAAGATTAAAAGATTATCGTTAAAAAATAGAATTAATAAAGAAACAATTCTATTTTTAAGTTAAGAATATGAGTCAACCGTTAGCTGAAAGATTACGTCCAAAAACTTTGGATGAATATATTGGCCAAAAACATTTAGTAGGACCAAATGCTGTCCTAAGAAGAATGATAGAATCAGGTAGAGTTCCTTCTTTCATATTATGGGGACCTCCTGGTGTTGGAAAAACAACTTTGGCACAAATTATTTCTCAAAAGCTAGAAACTCAGTTCTACACCTTGAGCGCTATTAATTCGGGAGTAAAAGATGTACGAGATGTTATAGAAAAAGCAAAAAGCAATCATTTCTTTAACACAAACTCACCAATACTATTCATTGATGAGATTCATCGATTCAGTAAATCTCAACAGGATTCCCTATTAAATGCAGTGGAAACAGGTGTTGTCACTTTAATCGGCGCTACAACAGAAAATCCCTCATTTGAAATTATCCGTCCCTTATTATCAAGATGTCAGGTTTATGTCTTGAAATCATTAGAAAAACCTGATCTCTTAGAACTGTTGAATAGAGCGATCCATACAGATCTTATTCTAAAGGAAAAGAATATTGAATTAAAAGAAACTGATGCATTACTTCACTATTCAGGAGGTGATGCCAGAAAACTTTTAAACATTTTAGAACTTGTCATTTCTGCTGAAGAAAATAATACAATTGTTATAACTGATCAGAAAGTGACAGAAAGACTTCAAGAGAACCCGGCTGCTTATGACAAAGGCGGAGAAATTCATTATGATATTATCTCTGCATTTATCAAATCCATTCGGGGCAGTGATCCTGATGCTGCCATTTACTGGCTGGCTCGCATGATAGCCGGAGGCGAAGATCCTAAATTTATTGCTCGTCGCCTTTGCATTTCTGCGGCTGAAGATATCGGGTTAGCCAATCCGAATGCCCTGTTATTGGCTAATGCCTGTTTTGATACCGTTCAGAAAATAGGATGGCCTGAAGGAAGAATTCCTTTAGCCGAAGTCACCATATATTTAGCTTGTAGTCCTAAAAGTAATTCAGCCTACAATGCCATTAACGAAGCTCTCGATTTTGTAAAACAGACCGGGAATCTACCGGTTCCTTTACATTTGAGAAATGCTCCAACCAATCTGATGGCAAAACTAAATTATGGTAAAGAATATAAATACCCTCATAATTTTGAGAACCATTTCGTAAAGCAGGATTATCTTCCTCAGGAAATTTTAAACCAACGAATCTGGCATGCTCAAGAAAATCCGGCTGAACGCAGACTTGCTGACCAGATGAGAAATCTATGGGGCACAAAATACGACAAATAATCCTCTCTCTCGTTTTCGAAAGTTCCTGAACTGATTTTTTTAGGGAGTCATAAAACACTCCATAAGGGGAAATAATGTCTTTTTTCAATATCATATCTTTAAAATTCAAATATCATAGTGCCCTTAATATCCTATTTTTATTCACAAAATATCATATAAGTTATATTTGCGCAAACAAACTGATAGTCAAATAGAATAAAGCAAAAAAATACAGATTTGAAAATTTTACAATATAAAAATATTTAAAAACAATCTTAAAATAATTTGTTTGTTCAAATAATTTATCTACCTTGCCAAAATTCATTTTTAACGGAAATGACATTAGGTCATTAAAAAAACAATTAATTGCATATGAAGAAACACAATTTTTATGCAGGACCGTCTATTTTAAGTGAGTTTACAATTAAAAATACAGCGAAGGCGGTCGAAAATTTCGCAGGTATGGGATTATCTATTTTAGAGATTTCTCATAGAAGTAAAGAATTCGTAGCAGTCATGGAAGAAACCCAGTCGTTGGTGAAAGAATTATTAGATTTACCTTCCGGTTACGAAGTAATCTTTCTTGGAGGTGGTGCTAGTATGCAATTTTGTATGGTTCCTTTCAACCTTCTGAATAAGAAAGCAGCTTATTTGGATACAGGAACATGGGCTTCAAAGGCTATTAAAGAAGCTAAATTGTTTGGAGAAGTTGACATAGTGGCATCCTCTAAGGATAAAAACTACACTTACATTCCAAAAAATTATGCAGTTGCCGATGATGTCGATTATTTTCACATCACAACCAACAACACCATTTATGGTACTGAACTAAGAAAAGAACCTGACGTAAAAGCCCGCTTGGTAGCAGATATGTCTTCCGACATATTCTCTCGTCCTTTTGATGCATCCAAATATGATTTGATCTATGCCGGAGCACAAAAGAATCTGGCTCCTTCAGGTGTCACTTTAGTAATTGTTCGTAAAGATGCTCTAGGTCATGTCAATCATCCTATTCCAACTATATTGAACTACCAGACACATGTTGACAAAGGTTCTATGTTCAACACTCCTCCTGTACTCCCAATCTATTCTGCTCTGCAGACTTTGAAATGGTATAAGGAACAAGGTGGTGTTGCTGTTATGGAAAAGAAAGATAAAGAAAATGCAGCTATTCTTTATGACGAAATAGATCGTAACAAACTTTTCAGGGGAACAGTTGAAACAGAAGACCGTTCTATTATGAATGTTTGTTTTGTCATGAACGATGAATATAAAGAGCTGGAAGCTGATTTTAATGCGTTCGCTTCAACCAAAGGAATCGTTGGCATCAAAGGACACCGTTCTGTAGGTGGATTCAGAGCTTCCATTTATAATGCAATGCCTAAGAGCAGTGTAGAAGCATTAATTGCAGTAATGAGGGAATATGAAAAACAACATTAGTTATGGCTAGAATATTAATTGCTACAGAAAAACCTTTTGCTCCGATAGCAGTAAAAGAGATTCGTGAAGTTGTAGAAAAAGCAGACGACGAGTTACTTCTTTTAGAGAAATATACTGCTAAGGAACAGCTACTGAATGCTGTAAAAGATGTTGATGCCATGATTATCCGTAGTGATAAGATTGACAATGTCGTCTTTGACGCAGCTCCTCAACTGAAAATAGTGGTCCGTGCCGGTGCCGGATATGATAATGTAGATTTGGATGCAGCAACAGCTCACAATGTCTGCGTAATGAATACTCCAGGACAAAATTCGAATGCTGTTGCCGAATTGGTTTTTGGCTTGTTAGTCATGGCCAAGCGAAACTTCTATAACGGAACTTCCGGTTCTGAATTGAAAGAGAAGAAACTTGGTATTCATGCATTCGGTAATGTAGGAAGAAATGTCGCCCGTATTGCCCAGGGATTTGGGATGAATGTGTATGCTTATGATGCTTTCTGTCCGAAAGAAGTAATCGAACAGGCTAATGTCACAGCAGTTGATTCTGCTGAAGAATTATATGCAACCTGCGATATCGTTTCCCTACACATTCCAGCTACTCCGGAAACAAGAAATTCAATTAATGCCGCTCTTGTTGGAAAACTACCTAAAGGAGGTATTCTTGTCAATACAGCCCGCAAGGAAGTAATCAACGAAGCAGAACTGATTCAGTTGATGACAGAAAGAGATGATATCAAATATGTGACAGATATCATGCCTGTTGCTCATGACGAATTTTCTTCTAAATTTGTAGGAAGATATTTTTCTACACCTAAAAAGATGGGAGCTCAAACAGCTGAAGCCAATATCAATGCCGGAATCGCTGCCGCTCACCAGATTGAAGGTTTCTTAAAAGAGGGTATTCAAAAATTTAGAGTAAACAAATAGTATGGCAACAATCAAACCATTTAAAGGGATTCGTCCTCCGAAAGAATTTGTCGAACAGATAGCTTCTCGTCCTTACGATGTTTTAAATTCGGATGAAGCCAGACTAGAAGCTTCGGGCAATGAGAAATCGTTATATCACATCATTCGTCCTGAAATAGACTTTTCGATTGGAACTGATGAACATGCTCCGGAAGTTTATAAAAAAGCGGCCGAGAATTTTGAGAAATTCCAAAAAAAGAACTGGCTCATTCAAGACTCGGAAGAGTGTTATTATGTTTATGCTCAGACCATGAACAAAAAGACACAATTCGGACTTGTAGTGGCTGCCTATGTTCCCGACTATATGAATGGAATTATCAAAAAGCATGAATTAACTCGCAAGGACAAAGAAGAAGACAGAATGAAACATGTGCGCATCAACAATGCTAACATCGAACCGGTTTTCTTTGCTTATCCTCACAACGACGAATTAAATAAAATCATTGCCAGATATGCTTCCAAAGAGCCGGAATATGATTTTATTGCCCCTGGAGATGGATTTGGTCACACATTCTGGATCATCAACAATAAAGAAGACATCAAACGCATTACACAGATTTTTGCAGAAATGCCGGCTTTATATATTGCCGATGGTCATCATCGTTCAGCTGCTGCAGCCCTTGTGGGAGCAGAAAAAGCAAAGAATAATCCAAACCATACAGGAAATGAGGAATATAATTACTTCATGGCTGTCTGTTTTCCGGATAATCAGCTGACTATCATCGATTATAATCGGGTAGTAAAAGATTTGAACGGACTGACTCCAGAAGAATTTTTGAAGAAGTTGGAAAAGAATTTCATAGTAAGCTGCGAAGGGAAAGAGATTTACAAACCTTCCGGCTTGCATAATTTCTCTTTGTACCTCGATTCCAACTGGTACTCGCTGACTGCCAGACCGGGAACTTACAATGATAATGATCCGATTGGAATTCTGGATGTGACTATTTCTTCGAATCTGATTTTAGATGAAATTCTAAATATAAAAGACTTGCGAACAGATAAACGCATCGATTTTGTAGGAGGAATCAGAGGATTGGAAGAGTTGAAACGTCGCGTAGACAGCGGAGAAATGAAGATGGCTTTGGCTCTTCATCCTGTAACTATGAAACAGCTGATGGATATTGCAGATTCAGGCAATATCATGCCCCCAAAAACGACCTGGTTTGAACCCAAACTTCGTTCAGGCCTTGTCATTCACAAATTAGAATAGTATACTATAATCCAATCAACCTGTATAATGGATGTTTTCTGATGATTAATCGTTCAGAAACATCCATTTTTTATGTTTTAACATTTACAACACGCCTTACCGACAACCGTACCCTGTCGAATTCGGTCGGCCATACCAATTCCTCCTCTCAAATTGCCAGCTATGACCAATCCTGGATATTGTTTTTCCAGACTGGCAATCGTTTCAAAACGAGCCCCGCTATCCGAACGATATTGAGGTATAGCCTGTTGATGACGGAAAATCCGAATCAGATCGGGATGTTTATTTTCCGGAAACTTCAACATTTCATGAAATGCCTTTTCAACCAATACAATCAATTCCTCATTTGTCTTGTTCACCATCTCCGGATGTCTCACCCCTCCAATAAAACAAGAAAAGAGAGCACCATTCTCCGGAGCACGCTGATCAAAACAAGCCGACGGATATAAAATACCCAAAATGTCTTTTTCTTCTTTCGATGGTATCAGACCTCCGAAAGCATTGAAACGAAGCGCTCCTGTATCTTTCACCCCAATACTAACCTGTACAACCGGAGCATAATACAAATTACTGATTTTATCCATCTCGGCTACTTGTATAAATGGCAATAGTTCCGGCAAAGCATAAGCACCAACAGTTGTTATCACTCTATTTGCTTCAATCTCCAGATTCTCTTCTCCATAAAAAAAGGAGACTTTCCAACGTCCATCCGGCAACGGATTAACCTGAGTCTGATGAGCAGACAAGAAAAAACGATTTCGTCCGATACGGTCGGCCATCGCATCTGTCAACCGTTCCAAACCACCAACAGCCGAGAAAACTTTCTTGGTTGCCAGCCGATCCCGATCTGTCTTCGGCATCTTTGCCTTGGCTATCGAACCTTTAATAAAGCTGCCATACTGCTGTTCCAGGTTATATAATTTTGGCAAAGCATATCGAGTAGTCAGATTCATCGGATCACCCGCATAAACACCCGACAAAAATGGATCAACAGCATAATCTAAAAAAGACTTTCCTAAACGACGACGAGCCAGTTCTCCCACCGATTCATCGGGATTGTCTCCCTTTGCCCGGAAAGGTTCACCCAGAATACGAAATTTATCTGCAAACGAAAACAAAGGAGTTCTTACAGCACTAAACAATCCATTCGGCAAAGCATGAAACTTTTCTCCTTTCCAGATCAGACGACATTTGGCTTCATCATGAGCAATATCCAGCTGACAGGAATCTCCTAATTCCTGAAAGAGTTCCGCCACTTCAGGATAAGAAATCACTCCTGTGTTCGGACCACTTTCAAAAGTAAAGCCCTCTTCCTTATAAGTCTGTATCTGACCACCGATCCGATTATTCCGTTCTACAAACAGAACATCCTTTCCTTTCTTCGACAAATGAAATCCGGTTGTCAATCCGGTTAATCCGGCTCCTATAATAACGATATCTGTTTTCATCTTTATACGGGTTTAGAAAATGATTTTGATGTATTCAGCATTAATTTATCAAGCGATGCTGCCACATTACGCACAAACAGAGCGCCTTCTTCGGTCATTCTGATCTGATTTCCATCTATCTGAATGATGCCATCCGCTTCAAACGATTTCAGTACTTCCTCATTATAGGCTGTGGCTTTTTTAATCTCCTCAACCGGCAATTGTAATCTTTCGGATATTTCCTCAAAGTCAATCTGATAATTACACATCAGCGCTTCAATCACTTCACGTGTAATCTGTTCCTCCCGACTCAAGGCATAACCTTTGCTGACAGCAAATGAGCCATTCTCTATCTGTTCCATATATTCCTGGATATTCTTGCTATTCTGCGCATAACAATCGGTCAACTGACTGATACCTGTCACTCCAAAGGCATACACCTGACCGGTTGTTCTCCGAGTGCAGTAACCTTGAAAATTACGATGCAGCTGATGCGTACTTAAAGCTGTGAATAATTCATCATCCGGACGGACAAAATGATCCAGTCCAATAGACTGATAACCTTTCTGATGCATGATCTGAACCGCCCGGTTATACATATTGCTTTTCTCTTTCGCATCCGGCAATCCGGCCTTCTCCAATATCAGCTGCCTCTTATTCACCCAAGGAACATGAGCATACGAAAAAGTAACCAGTCTGTCCGGTTTCAAAGAAGCCGCATACGCTATGGTTTCAGCAAAGCTATTTGCTGTCTGATAAGGAAGGCCATAAATAAAATCCATATTAATACGAACTTTGGCTTCACGAAGAATCTGAAAGATTTCGTCTAATGGCAACAAGGAAGGAAGACGATTGACCGTCTTCAGCACTTTTTCCTGTACATCCTGTACCCCCAGGCTGAAACGAGTAAAGCCTGCTCTTGTCAATGAAACCCAATCTGATTCAGATAAATAACCCGGATGACATTCAATGGCTATTTCCGGCTGTTCGATGGTCGAGAAACCAGACAACATATGCTCATTCAGTTCTTTGATATACTGAACCGGCATGGCTGTCGGACTTCCTCCTCCATAATGAATCTGTGATATTTTCCGCGAAGGATCAATCAATCGGATTACCATGTCTATTTCTTTATGCAGAGCAGCAATATAACGCTCTACCACATCCTTCTTCATCATCGGAAAAGAATTACATCCGCAATAATGACACAGATGACGACAGAAAGGAATATGAATATAAAATGAGATATGTTCCGGTCGCGATTTATTAGAACTAATCACTGCTGATTCATACTCCGTATTCGTAAACTCATCATTGAAATAGTTGGCTGGCGGATAACTGGTATACCGCGGAACCGGGATATTATATTTATCTAATAATTGATGTTTCATTGTTTATTCGTTATTTCTTTCTTTTCATTTTTGAATACCAGACATACATAAATCAGAGACAACAAAGCGATACCACTTTCGAAAAAGAACAACCCGTGATAACCCAGATAATCAGCCAGTCGTCCGCTCAAGATAGCCACAATCATACCACTGAAATGAGTCAGAACCGTCTGAATGGTAAAATCCGTACCTTCCTTTCCAGGTCTTACACAGTCCATGGCCGTAGTATAAACCACAATCGTTGCCAAACCATAACTTCCCCAAAGAAGAAAGATTCCTCCATAAAGTATTTCTGTCGTCGGATGATCCAGATATGAGATGCCTACAAAATAAAGTGTAGCTATCAGTACAAAGACGGAGAATAATCGGCGGGATCTATACCGTCCTATCTGACGTACAATCATACCTCCGACAAAAGAGGAAACGAAACCGACCAAAGTGCCAAGAATACCGCTCATCACACCGATTTCTTTCATCGAATACCCTAGGTCAACCAGATAAGGTCTCAACATCGCCAGTGTTCCAATCAGACCAGAATAATAAAGAAACAGAAAGCCTATCTGCTTCCAGACTCCCCGTTGAGTAAAGAAATAGAATACGTCCGCTTTCTTTGCTCTGTTATCCATCAACTTCGGCTGAATCTTCAGCTCCTTATTAAACAGTAAAGGCAGCAAGGCGATACATACAAACAACGACACACAAGGCAGCATCATGTTCCAACCTAATTGCTGAAACAAAAGCAGTAGTACTCCACTTCCTACCAAAGTTCCACCGAAACTACCCATGGACTGCATACTGTTCACCAAACTTTTATCTTTCCTGCTGAATGACAATACAGCCAAAGCATCCGTCGCAATATCCTGTGTGGCTGAAGCCACAAAAGAAATGATTATCAGAGCAACGATTAAATAAAAATCCGCTTTGAAATCCATAAAAGCCACCACAAAAATCAGCACGGCATAAATCAGTTCAGCCGAGAAAATCCATCGTTTATAATCTTCCACCGTCTGTGTATGTCGGTCTATCAATGGAGACCAGAAGAATTTTAGAATCCAGGGCAACTTGATCAGTTGCAGCAACCCGATAGCAGATAACGAAAAATTCTCCTGTCGCATAATAACAGGAATTACTGTCGAGAAAAAACTCATCGGAATTGTCTGAGCCAGATATAGGAAAAAGAAGGTTGCCAAATGTTTCACCTTCATCGAAGATATATCCTGCTGATTCTGTATAAACATAGTCATGTATTTTTAGTCACTGTATTTATAATGTAATAGAGATTTTTGTCCCGATAGAAAACGGCCGTCCCTGCTGCCCCAGATGATTTCCCATACTCTGGAAAAAGAATGAAGTATATTTTGTATTAGTCAGATTTCTGGCCCATAAGCCCAGAGTTACCATTTTCTTCGTTACCGAAACGTTTGCATTCAGCAATGCATAGAACGATTGCGAAAAACGATTATCCTCTTTCCAGTAGATCTTACCGTTACCCGTACAATTCACCCCGACTGATACTTGATCCAGGAATCGACACGGGTTGAATTTCGTATAAGTGGCAGCCAATCCCAAAGTATGTTTCGGGACCATCGGCAGATAGTTGCCAGAATAATCTGTCTTCTTTATTTCATCTTTGAATTCACTGAAAGTGGCATGCGTAAAACCATAATTCGCATTCAGAATCAAGCCATTCATCGGATTATATCTGAAACTCAGTTCAACCCCCTTACTCTCGCTCCGTCCGGCATTCTTCAGCATCGAACCTTTTCCCGAAGCAAGAGTCTGGGATATCTGCTGATTCCTCCAGTCAATCCAGAACAAGGAAATTTCGGCCTTCAGACGTCTATCGAAGAAAGGATGTTTAGCTCCTATCTCATAGTTCCAGCTATTTTCAGGATCAAAAGTCCGATCGGATTCGTCATCGAACGAAGTGTTGAATCCACCCGTTTTATATCCTTTCGATACCGTGGCATAAATCAATCCGGACGATTCAAAAGTATATTGTAAAGAAGCTTTCGGCATCAGCTGACTGAATTTCAATTTTCCGTCCAGTTCATCTACCAATTTCGATGTTCCCTGCTGATCTCTATAATACAGATAGTCGTTCAATGCCCGCTCATAATCATAACGCAGGCCCAATGTCAAGGACAATCCTTCCACAAATAAATTCCGAATGGTAGACTGATGATAGAATGCCAGACCATACGTAGGAGTTGAATATAATTTGCGTGTACTGTAATCTTTCGACAGATATTCCAGAATCACCGTATTGTCCAGATGCTGATAAAAACCAAAGGTTCCGAACAGCCATTGATAATTGGAATCGGAAACAGACTTAATATTGAACTCTTCCGAGAACATCTTGATCTGCTGATCCTGACGGGCAAAATAAAGACTCTTCGGAGAGAAGTCCTGATCTATCCCCTGATGATCGGATGAATATTGAAAAGCACTCTGACTATTCAATGCAAAATACTCTTGCTGATATCCCAACGTCAATCCTGTTGTAGATAGGGTCCGCTTATAAAAACTATACGCATCGTAATTCACTTCTCCCGGATAATAAGTAATCGAATCGCAGATAGCATACGGATAGCCCCCCTGCACCGAACGATCATAGACGCTGGAAAATCCGATACTCCATTGCTCCGTAGGATTCCATTCCAGGCGGAAACGGACATTTCCGGCATTGACCTTATCGGCCTTCTCTCCAGTATGACGGTTCATGAAATAACCATTCGTATGGTTGAAGTTTCCAGACAGAGCAATCCCTAGATTTTCCATACATTTCTTATAATAAGACAAATCATAATTCTGTTCACCATAAGAACCGGCCAATGCAGAAATATGAGTTCCCTGATGTTTCAAAGGAGATTTTGTATAGACATTGATAATTCCCCCCATCGTATTCCTTCCATATAACGTACCTTGAGGACCACGTAACACTTCCAGACGATCAATTTCCGTAAAGGAAAAATCAAATGCCGACTTCTCGAAATAAGGAATACCATCCACATAAAGCCCTACGGAAGGAGAATTAATCTTGGAACCGATACCGCGAATATAAATAGGTGATGTCAGTTTGGAACCATAATCGGGCATGAAGATATTGGGTATAAAACCACTGAAATTCTTGATATTGGTCAGATTATTTTTAGAAATAATCGAACCGGTAACGGAAGTAGCGGATATGGGCGATATACGAAGATCCTTCTCCTGCTTAAAAGATTTGACAACAACAGCATCCAGCATGAATTCTTTCCGAGTCAAAGTATCAGTCTCCGCCGCACAAAAAGCCAAGGGAAGACAACACATTCCTATCAGTAGTATTTTTTTCTCTAAAATCATAAACATACATATTGCCTCAACCTTGGTTATTCCAAGAACAATAAAACCTTTTTATAGTGTTTCCAAACTGGTTGCAAAATTAATAGAACACATATATACATATCAATCACTATATCTAGTGATTTTATAACTTCATCATATAACGCAAAAAGGTCTTGCATCCATCAAGGACACAAGACCTTTTTCTTATCTCGAACAGGAAATCTGTTATTTCTTAATCCAACTTCAAAACAGCAAGGAATGCTTTTTGCGGAACCTCAACCGTACCTATCTGTTTCATACGCTTCTTACCTTCTTTCTGTTTTTCAAGCAACTTACGCTTACGAGAGATATCACCACCATAACACTTGGCAGTCACATCTTTTCGAACGGCCTTGATAGTTTCTCTAGCAATAATCTTGGCTCCAATAGCAGCCTGAATGGCTATTTCAAACTGTTGTCTCGGTATTAATTCCTTCAATTTCTCACACATACGGCGACCAAAAGCGACACTGTTATCCACATGAGTCAAAGTTGAAAGAGCATCTACCGGCTCTCCATTCAACAATATATCCAGTTTCACCAGCTTACTTGGACGATAATCGTGAATATGGTAATCAAAAGAAGCATATCCTTTGGAGATACTTTTCAGCTTGTCATAGAAATCTATCACAATCTCGCCCAAAGGCAGATCATAAATAATCTCTACACGGTCACCCGAAATATAATTCTGCTTGATCAAGATACCACGCTTACCAAGGCACAAAGTCATAATCGGACCGATGTAAGTTGTATTGGTTATCACCGAAGCACGAATATAAGGCTCTTCAATATGGTCAATCAAGGTAGGATCTGGCAATCCACTCGGATTATGAACTTCCTTACTTCCTCCCTTCTTATCGTATACCATATAAGATACGTTAGGAACCGTAGTGATCACATTCATATTAAATTCACGGTCCAGACGTTCCTGAACAATCTCCATGTGCAGCAATCCCAGGAATCCACAACGGAAACCGAAACCTAAAGCTACAGAACTTTCCGGCTGGAATGTCAGTGAAGCATCGTTCAACTGAAGTTTTTCCAAAGACGCACGAAGATTTTCGAAATCCTCCGTCTCAATCGGATAAAGTCCGGCAAAGACCATCGGCTTCACTTCCTCGAATCCAGCAATGGCCTCCTTGGCCGGATTGGCTACATGAGTAATCGTATCACCTACTCTTACTTCCCTGGAAGTCTTGATACCCGAAATAATATATCCAACATCACCAGTTTTGACTTCCTTACGAGGAGACATATCCAGTTTCAAAACCCCTACTTCATCGGCATCATATTCTTTACCGGTAGCAATAAACTTAACATGATCACCTTCATGAATTGTTCCATTTTCTACTTTAAAATAGGCAATAATACCACGGAACGGATTGAATACAGAATCGAAAATCAAACATTGCAATGGTGCATTCGGATCTCCCTTAGGAGCAGGAACTCGTTCAACAATGGCTCTCAGTACATCATCGACACCTTCACCTGTCTTGCCGCTGGCACGCAGAATCTCGCTTCTGTCGCAACCCAGCAATTCGATGATTTCATCTTCCACCTCTTCGGGCATGGCACTCGGCAAATCGACCTTGTTCAATACCGGAATGATTTCCAGATCATTTTCGATAGCCATATATAAATTGGAAATTGTCTGAGCCTGAACACCCTGCGATGCATCAACAATCAGCAAGGCTCCTTCGCAGGCAGCAATGGAACGGGAAACTTCGTACGAGAAATCGACATGTCCCGGAGTATCAATCAGATTCAACACATAGTTTTCACCATTATATGAATAATTCATCTGGATAGCATGACTCTTGATTGTGATACCACGTTCACGTTCCAGATCCATATCATCCAACACCTGCTGCTGCATGTCTCTAGTCTCGACCGTTTTGGTAAACTCCAACAGACGGTCTGCCAAGGTACTCTTACCATGGTCAATATGAGCAATAATACAAAAATTGCGGATATTCTTCATTTATACCTTTGTATCTTAAATCGTTTCTTGCTGCAAAGATAAATAAAATTGAGGAATGCATCTCTTTTGTCGCAACACAAAGAATCAAAAAGTATGGTTCTTTTGCTTAAAAGGGCCAAATTGTCTTTGATTCCCTTTTTCGTCTGTTCTTTTCCAAATGACAGTTCTTCTCAGCTTTTGGTTTGATCCAAAAGTTGCAAAAGATCAAGGCTGACGTCCTTTGGGCTACTTAATAAATTTTTCAACGGAAGGAATGAAACTCGCTAACGCTCAAACAGCAGTCTTTCTTAATCGTCCAAATATTTATCAAGCTTAACGCCGTCAGACTACATGCCAAAGGGCCGGTCTTTCGGTCCAAACTGAAAGCTGATAGCTGACCGCAGAAAGCCACAATGCCAGACATCAACCCACCCATCATTGCGGACCTGATCCGCAATCGCATCAGACTGAAACCTTTTGTACGAACAAACATCGTCCTGATGAGATGCCGTATCATGTATAACATGACATTTTCCCTTAATGGAATCAGTAAATTATCATTTTGTAATATTAAATTTATCTTTCCACTTTGTTGGTCCACTCAGGTGAAAAAATAAAAATGTCCTATGTTCTGAAAAAAACAAAGGATGTTTGGAAGAAAACGTGGGATGTATTTTGAAGAATCTCCCACGTTTATACTTTAACACATCATCAGCCATGTTCGCAGCTGGTTCAAGAAATAATTCCGGAGGTTCAGCTTTCTCTACTTTTTTGTCTTCGGTTAGAGAATAATCCTTTCTTTCTTGGTTATCCTTCCTGTCATTTTGCTCTTTCCTCATTGAGATTAACAAGAAACAGCGATGAACAACCTGATTTATCCGATATTTTGTAACAAAAGCCATAAAAAAAGCTAAATTATAACGAGCGTTATAAAAGAAACGTCCAGATTATGAATACATGTGTAAACGTGCGGCATATTATAATCGTATGAATCACCCTTGGAAAATGGAAGAGAAAGACAGTATGGAGTGCGAGTACGGCTGGATTTATTATACAGGAGCCTTGAAGGATTACCATCGTAAATTATTCCATTCGGCTTATTATTTTGATCAATATGATGTAACTAAATGGTTTCCATCCAGACTGCGCTGGAACTTCTGTCCGGGTGATGTTTATTTCACTCCGAAAAATCCAACTGTGTTGAAAAGCCGACTGTTGTCTGCCGACAATGTCAATTCGGTTGTATTGAAACTGGATAAGCTCCGTCATTTCATGTTTGTGCATATGACCCGACCAACTTGCGAGACCTGGTTTATGGAAGGTACTCTGATTCCTGATTATCATTATGTAGAAGTGAAGGAAGATTTTTCTGATTTTGAAGAAAAACTGAATTTCTATATGGCTCATCCCGAAAAAGCTGAGGAAGTTATTCGGCACGCTCACGACTATGTGAAACAGTTTTTGGACAAAGAGCGCGAAGAACTGATTCAGCTGATGGTGATGAAACGTTATTTTAAAACCAGCGGTCAGTTGTAATAAACATTTTGATTGTAAATGATAATTGTGTATCAACATGCTCGTTAGAAGAATATATTTCAAAAAAATAGCTTTTAAACGATTTCTGAAGGAAATAACAAACAGTCTTCGGAAAGATTTATATAATAACTAATATAGATAAATATGAAACAAACTAAATGTTTATGTATTGCAGCAGCTTTTATAATGTTGGGTGCTACATATTCCTCTGCTCAGGTAAAAATCATTCCTGAAGCCGGCCTTTCTATCTACAAGGATGGAGCCGTTGATGGCAGAAAAGCAATGTTATCTCCACGTGTTGGAGTTAGTGTTGATTACTTCTTCAACAAGCAGGAAAGTGGATGGGGTATTTTGTCCGGACTACACTTCTACCAAAAAAGAAATACAGATTCTTACGGATATTTACGATTAAAAAATGAGAAAGGAGAAGAGATAATCAGTCCATTTCAACCGAATGCATCAAACGGTGGCGGTGGATATGGTAATATAAACTCCGGTTCAAGCCTTGATAAAGACCTGGAATTAAAAAGCGCAAGCAGTTATTTTGTAAACAACCGTCGCGATTATCTGCAGCTTCCTGTTATGCTTAAATACAAATGGCAGATGAATGATACATACAGTCTTTCACTTGCAGCTGGTACATACGTAGCTGTTGGTGTAGGTGGTAAAAAGAAAACAGATGTAATTACCTACGAAACTGATGATAACAAAATATCAAACAGACAGGAAGATTCAAGTGTATATGATGGTGTGGCATACAAACGTTTTGAAACGGGATTCAGTTCACGTGTATCTTTTCAGGCAAAGCGTCTGTCAATTAATCTGAATTACGAAACAAATCTGAATCGCCGATATAACTGGACAAATCACGATAATCTGATTTCTCTGACTGCCGGCTATACATTCTAATTTTAGCTTTAGCTAAAAACATACAAACCTATTGGCGTAATTAAATAAGTAATGTTTAATTCCACCAATAGGTTTGTTTTTATTATTGAGTGTGATTGTTATTTTATTTCTTTTAGGATAACTGCCATCAAAAATCAATTTTTTTGTGAAAAACGAAGAATCATGAAAGATTACAATATAGACAAAATTCTTAGACCGGCATTCAAACTGTATCTTACCTACAATTATGAAAGTGTTTCCATTTCACGTTTGGAAAAAGAGTCGGGAATGACTCGTGGAAAAAATAAAATCCGCTCAAAACGAAGATAATCAAAAAAAATCAGAACAAACAGAACTTTTTTTCACATTTTTTCTTAATTTTGCCGCCGTTTGGTGATAGGATTGATATTCTATTAATTCTATAAAAGGGAATTCGGTTAAAATCCGGAACAGTACCCGCTACTGTAAGCTTTATTAATAAGGAAAAGCATTCTCCTATGCCACTATCTGAATAAAAAGATGGGAAGGCCGCTTTTCAGAAGCAAGTCAGGAAACCTGCCAAACGTTGGATATT
The DNA here is from genome assembly GCA_020026285.1 of Parabacteroides sp. The sequence goes on from JAHHQS010000053.1 coordinate 16,310, forward strand.
AACAGCTTTCGGGTATTAAGGCTTTATAGACTTTTACAAAATCAAATTATTATTGAATGTTTCTTTTTTATAAAGGGGGCAAGGCTATTTATTGACGACCTATAAATAAACTTATTATAATATTTATACAAATGAAGAAGTATTTATTTTCATTCTTACTCCTTTTTGTAAGTATACTGACTTACGGACATGGAGGATCTAACTATGTGCATTCAGATTTCTTTGCATCTATGAAACCTGGTGACAAGGCAGCGTTGCTAATGGTACATTTTGGTACTACTTACAACGACACCCGTACAAAAACAATTGACGCCATCAACCAGAAAGTTAAGGCCACTTATCCAAAAGTCGAATTTCGCGAAGCATGGACTTCCAGAATTGTATTACGACGTTTGAAAGCAAAAGGTTTTAACAAACAAAATCCTCATGAGGCTTTAGAAGCCTTAAGATCCGAAGGATATACACATGTCCTGATCCAATCAAGCAACATCATCGAAGGAGTAGAAATGGAATCCTTACATAGAGAAGTGCTAGCTGTAAAAAAATATTTCAAAGATATCCGCTTAGGCAATCCTCTTCTTTATGAACCGGAAGATTATGAAAAGGTGATCGATATCATTACTAAAAAAGGTATCAAGAACGGAGCTACTGTTCTGGTTGGTCATGGAACCTATTCTCCTACTACAGCTCAATATGCTATGTTCGACTATATGTTGAAAGCAAAGGGTTATAAAAATTTCATCGTGGGAACACTTGAAGGTTATCCTACATACGACAATATGCTAGCGCAATTAAAGGCTTTGAAAGTAAAAAATGTATTACTAATGCCGTTTATGTTCGTTGCCGGAGATCATGCCAGCAATGATATTGCCGGAGATTGGAAAGAAAAACTGGAAAAAGAAGGTTTTAAGGTAGATGTACTGATGGAAGGACTTGGACAAGATCCGGATATCCAGAATTTATTTATTGATCATATCGAGGTTTCCGTACATCACAAAAAATTAGATATTTTAGATAAAAAGGCTACTTACTCAAAAGACAAAGATTAGTCTATATTTCAAACACTTATAGCTATTCCTTATAAAACAGAATTTGAATTTGGAATAGTATTTTCATATTCGGGAGAGCTTATAAAGATCTCTTGAAAGAGGGATTATACACTTTTACAAGAATATTTAACTAAATATAAAACATGAAACTTCTTACAATTTTACCTCTTGCAGCATTCAGTATCTGCAGTATTCAAGCTCAAGACAAGAATACTTTTTCTGAAAGTGCCGACACAACCTACAACATTCAGGAAATCGTTAAAATTGCATCTCGCAAACCGATGCCTCATATTACAAAACTTAATGTTCCTATCAAGTATCTTCCTATTTCCGTTAATAGCATCAATGCTAAAAGTTTGGAACTACGTGGTATACGTAATATAGAAGATGCTGTTCGCTTTATGCCAGGTGTCAGAATGCAGACTTCTTACGGTGCATTCCAGCAACTTACAGTCAGAGGTTTCCAACATGCAGTCATGATGGTGGATGGAATTCGAGACGAACGTTCCGCTATCAATAACACTTATCCGGTAGGTGATTTATCAAGCGTCGAATCAATCGAATTATTGAAAGGTCCGGCTTCTGTACTTTATGGTCACTCAGCTGTTGGTGGTATTCTGAATATTGTCAGAAAAGCTCCTACTGCAAAACCAACTGTCAATGCACGACTGGCATACGGAAGTTATCAGAACAAACAGGCAACATTGGGAATGGGCGGACAATTAATCGGTCCTGTCAATTATTACGCTAACGTGAACTATTCCGACCAGGAAGGATGGCGTTCAAACGGGAACAGACGTTTTTCCGGTTATCTGGCTCTTCAAGCTAAATTGACAGATAATGACAAGATTGATGTAAGAAGCGGATTTAACCGCGACTTTTATGGAACTGAAATTGGCTTGCCAGACTTAATGTCGAACGATGTGTACGATGCTGCAACAGATAAATTATATCTTCACAAAAATGAGATGCTTCCTGGATTGGATCGTGAAGCACGTTACAATAATGAATCTGATTTTCTATATAATAATGGATGGAATATTTCTGCTCAATATGAACATAAATTCAGTAATGGTATAAATTTGACTGACCGTGTATCTTATAATAATGATGACATCAACTATTTCGGAACAGAATCATTAGACTATCTGGAAAGTGACGATCCTATCTATAAACATTATTATATGAAAGGTGACAAGAAACATTATATCTGTCTGGATACAGTTTACCTGTCATTCCCATTACGCTTCTCTCATATAGCTAAAACAATTACCAATACATTAGAATTAAATGGTAAATTCTACACAGGAGCTGTAAAACATAATTATATGGGCGGATATGCTATTTCGGCAATGAACAGAACCAGCTATTCCGGATATAAAATGGGCGAAGATGTATTCGGTCCTGGTTTATATTCACACGTTTCAGTATATAATCCTCAAAGTATGGGATATATGCAGACCAGATTTTCTAAAGCAACCGTAACTCACAACTATTCCAACAGTATCTATCTGCAGGATATGGTAGAGTTGAGTGATCAATGGAAAGTCTTGGCAGCTTTGCGTTATGACTTCTTCCGTTATCTGAGAGCTAATGCATTAACTCCGACAGGTCATCGCGAATATGAAGAACATGGTGAATTCAGCAGAATCAAGAATAAGGCATTGACTTACCGTTTCGGTGCAGTTTATCTGCCTCATCCTAACACTTCTCTTTATGCATCATTTGCTTCTTTCTTCAAACCAATCCGTACATTCTATCAGGATAACGTAATTTATGTAGATGCAAATGGTGAACGCTTCTCTCCTACTAAAAACGAAGAAGTGTTCAAACCGGAAAAAGGTTATCAGGCAGAAGTAGGTGTCAAATATCAGTTGAATGATCTTTTGAGTGTAAACTCCAGTGTATTCTATATTCGTAAGATGAACAGTACTGCTACTTTAACTAATAAATACCAGGTAGATGTAAACGGTCAGCCTACAAATATGAAAGTGATTGGTCAGATTGGTGTGCAGGATTCAAAAGGTTTTGATGTGGATGTTACTGTAACTCCGGTAAGCACACTAGCATTGACTCTGGGTTATGGTTTCAATGATTCAAAAATCCGTGAAATGAAAGAAATCAAAGATCCGGAACTAGCAGAAGGTGTTTATGGAGACAATCCTGAAGATTCAAAGAATCAATTGAACAGACAGGAAGGAAACTGGCAGTCATACGTTCCAAATTCCACTTTCTATGCATACGGAAGTTATACGATTCCACGTGGTATATTCAAGAATCTGGAATTCCATCTTAGCAGTAATTACACTGGCAAAGTATATCGTAACACAACAAACTCAAGCTGGTTCGATGCTTATTGGACTACAGACTTCGGTATGTCATACAAGTTGAAGAACAACATTCATCTGACATTCAATCTGAACAATCTGTTCGACAAGAACTATTACAATCAGGCTTTGGGAATGCAGATGGTTCCAAGTATGCCTCGCAACTTCCAGGTAGCCATTTCTTACAAATTATAAACTTAAAAACAGACAATCATGAATCTAATTACAAAGATCATGCTTTCTATACATAGAATACTGGGAACCATTCTCAGTATTCTATTTTTAGTTTGGTTCCTTTCCGGGTTTGTGATGATTTATCACACATTTCCAAGGGCTGATCAGACAATGAAACTTTCTAAAATGGAATTTCTTTCTCCAGATAATCTGCCTTCTATGGAAAGCATACAGAACCGATTACCGGAGAATGAGAAAATCAAAAGCATGTATCTGAACAGATATCTGGGACAAACCGTTTTCTATATTCAGACGGATAAAGACAAACATATCATACCTGCAGATTCAGCTGGTACTTTACCAGAAATCAACGCAGAAAGAATAAAACAGGTAGTGGCTTTATGGAACAATGCCCCTGTCGAAAAGATTGATACCATGTACCATCTGGATCAATGGATTCCTTTCGGACAACACAAGAAAGAATTTCCAATCTATAAATATCATTTTGCCGATCAGGACGCACACGAACTTTATATTTCATCCCGTACTGGCGAAGTTCTCCAGTACACTGACAAAAGCAGCCGTTTCTGGGCCTGGCTCGGTCCTATTCCTCACTGGATCTATTTTACAACTATCCGACAGGATATCGATTTATGGATTGATATTGTTGTTTGGCTATCAGGAATAGGATGTATTATGTGTATAGCCGGTATTTACCTGGGAATACGAGATTTCCGTCTGGCTCGTAAAATGAAACAAAAGAAATATTCACCATATAAGAAATTCTGGTACAAATGGCACCACATCATCGGGGCTGTATTTGGTGTATTTGTCTTAACCTTCTGTTTCAGCGGTATGATGTCATTGGCCAGAGTTCAAAACTGGGGAATACGTCCAAAATTATCTTTCAGGCCAACTGCTGAAATATATAAACAGAAAACAGCTCCAACAGAATATCCTTTGGATTACAGAGATGTGATAAAGGCTTATCCGAATCAGATTCGTCAGCTGGAATGGAGTGGCTTCGGTGCTTTCCCGAGTTTTACACTTAAAACAGATTCAAAAAGCATATTCATCGATGCTTCTGATAGTTGTGATATTTCTCCTGTCAATCTTTCTAAAGAGGACATTAAAACCGTTCTTTCTAAAGTCCATGGAGATAAATCGGACATGACTTTCGAACTGATAAACGAGTATGACAACTATTATGTTTCAAGTAAACGCAAACTGGATCTGCCTGTATGGAAAATAACAATCCAGGATGTAGATAACAGTTGTTATTACATCAATCCGAAAAACGGACAGACAAGATATGTCAATACACCATCCCGCTGGCAGCATTGGATGTATCCGGCTTTGCATAGTTTAAATATAGGATTCCTGGCAAGACATCCTGTTCTCTGGAATATCGTAATGTGGACGCTGCTACTGACTGGAACATTTGTTTCCTTGTCTGGAGTCTGGCTTGCCTTCAAGTATATCAAACGATTGTTTAACAAGGCACGCTTAAATAAGAAATAAATATCTGATATATTACATTTCTTTTATTCAAAGACAAAACAAAAGCCATATCTCACACACTGAAAGATGAGATATGGCTTTTTTATTATGAAGAATGATCTGTTTTTATTTCGTTTTTTGATCCAATAAATAAAGAGGCAAAGATTTAATCTGCTTTACAGATACCCGACCTCCTTTTTTGGAACAGACCAAACATACTTTTTTCAATTTTCTTTCGGGGAAATCAATCACATAATTCGGATTGAAATGTTCGCCATCGAAACGAACCTCGAAATGAAGATGAGCTGTCGTTGCTCTTCCGGTTCTTCCTGTCAATCCAATGGGTTCACCCGCTTTCACCTTGTCACCCGGCTTTACAAAATTCTTTGAATTATGGCTATAAACCGTTTCCAAACCGTTATAATGACGGATAACTATCAGATTTCCGTAAGCAGCATAAGGTTTTGACAAACGAACAACACCATCGAAAGCTGCGACAATCGTATCACGAGGAAAAGTCTTGATATCATAGCCTGAATGATGACGACGACGTCCGCCATATGGAGAAATCACCTTTCCTCCTGGAAGAGGAAAAACAAAATCACCTTCCTGAATAGCTGATAAATCGACAATTTCAACATTCGAATCTTTAAATCGTTCCGAATCACCCACTCTGACATGGTTGATCTCACGACTACTAAAATGAGTGGAAATACTTTTTCGAGGGGATGTTAAAGAATCCAGTGTGGCTTTTTCCGGAAAGATTGGAAATTCAATCAAAGGTAAATCGATTTCAGTTGTAGGAAATTTCGCTTCACTAAAAGTATTTGCTACAATGGGAACACTTTTCTTTCTCCAGAATGCGACATCAATTGTCATTGATGTGAATAGAATGACAGAAAAAAACAAACTTAAAAAAGAAAACTTTGCACGAACTCCCATAATAACTATAATTTCATGCAAAGTTAATAAAAAAAAGAAAAGTCTGAACCAAATCCGGAACAGACTTCTTATACGATACTTTATATATTTTATACATTTTCAACGTCCTCAACTTCGTCGATCTGTTGTTTCAAAGCTGCTTGTGATAATTGGCGATAAGTAAGTATAAGCCTGAATCATCCACAAGAATGGATAAGCAACAAAAGCACCGATGATAAACACAATAAATCCAAGTAACAGAAAGAGAATTGAAGACAGGAACAATAAGAAAAGAGGTTTTCCCTGATCTTTGGTCAACTGCCAGCTTGAACGTAATGCGTCAATGGCTCCCTGCTTTTCCTCCACAATAAAGAATCCAAAGAATTGCAGACGGATATAAAAATAAATACCTGGAACAATAAAGAATATACAACCTATCAAAGAAGCTAATCCCGAAAGGATACTTGCTAAAAAATAATTCAATATGTTAGGAAAGCTCTGTATATAAGCTGAGAATTGAGGTTCATCACCATCTATTGTCTGCAACATATTTTTCAAATATCCGACACCAAAAACAGATAAAATAAACATGTTGATAATAGATAAGATAATTCCTCCCCCCAAAGAAGCCTGCAATGGACTGCAAAATATACTGATTGTAAAATAAATAAGCATGAATGCTATAAACAGCCCTGCCAGAATCCAGATTTGTGACTTGACAAATTTCCAACTTTGCCTTAGAATTTCCGATACAACCAATTGTGCTTTCATCATATTTTCATTTAGAATTAATATTTCAAAAATAAATAACATAATTTAAATAAACAAGATTTTATAAATACATTTATTATTTTCATATTTTAACCATAAAGA
>JAHHQS010000054.1 GCA_020026285.1 Parabacteroides sp.
GTTAAGGGTGCTGAAGGTAAATCAGTAGTTGTTTCAACTATCCTTGGTAAGGTTGTAGCTAACCAGGTATTGTCATCAGACAATGCAACAATCGCTGCTCCTGCTGGTGTAGTAGTTGTAACAGTTGACGGCGAAAGCTTCAAGGTTGTTGTTAAATAATAACTGAATAATCTTTAAACAGATTATATATAGATAAAGTCGGGGGCATCAGCTCCCGACTTTTCATAATTATATTAGTCACGCACTCTATTCGGTATTTATACTGATTGTTTAATAAAGTAATCCGCGAGGACGAAAGCGTGAATTAGTTAATATTAAAATATAGAGTAAAAAATTCAAACCTTCTCCCTCCGTGAGGACCGAGAAGGTTTTTTATATTTATATCCGGTGTTTTCCCTTTTTTGTTTCGAACAAGCTGTTTATACTCCATCTTCCCATGCTGTTTTCCGGTTTAGTGTAGTCTGCCTGGATCCGGATTTGTTCATTTTGTTCCTTCTGTCCGGATAGTCAGATTGGCCAGAATCCTTTTATTTTCGTCTCCAGGAAAGTTTCCTGGCCCTGCTGAATATAAACTTCCATGTATAGTGAAATTTTGCCCCATTAGTTATTGGAAAAATTAATTAATAAATTTTTTTATTTTTAAAAGGGGTTGATATGTTAATAATTTGTTGGTCTTTGTTTTAAGTGATTGTTTGCTCATCCAGCCTGAACACGAAGGAATATACTGTCAGTTAAACAATCTAAATTGCTTAATCCTTTTAGAACTTTTAACTTCCACTTTTTAATTCAGTAGTAATAGAAAATTATTTTTGTGACATTATTAATTAAAAAATGAGAAAGTAAACAGAAAGTAAACAATCATTAAAATTAAGATTTATGAAGATTAAGAATTTATTTCTAGTACTGACTTGCATTGCATTTTTATTTAGTGCTTGTAGCGATGATGACGAACCAAACTTTGAACAGGGAGCCCAGAATGTTCCGCAAGAAGTTAGAGACGAATTTCACAAATTATATAAAGATGCTAAAGATGTAAAATGGGAAACTGTAGGTAATTATCATGTAGCACGCTTTAATGGTCCTATCTCTAAAGGTTTGCAGGTGAATTATTCAAGTTCTGCCTGGTTTACTGTAGATGGAATACATTGCCAGTCTGAAGAATGTATTCTTTTTGATGCGCTTCCTAGAGAAGTGATTGAACATTTCAACCTGTACATCGAGATGAATTATCCAGATTGGAAAGTTGATGATTGTGAAATAATCTATCGTCCTCAAATGGGACTTATCTATGTCATTGAAATTGAAAAGGGTGACCTGGAAAGAGAAATTTCAATCTCTCAATATGGTGATATCTTGAAGGATGTAATTGATGATGATGATTATGAAGATATTCTTCCTGTTATCATTCCAGATGGTCTGATTCATGCATTGGAGGATATGTTCCCGGTAGAATTCAAAAAGGTCTCTATCGTAGAAGTTGATTTCGATGATAACGAAATAACTGTTGATATCCTGATTGGTACCAAGCACAGAGAAATCAAGTTCAACATGCAGTATCAGTGGATCAGCACTGAATATGAATCCGGTATCAGAGAATTCCTGGATATTCTGGGTAACAATTACAGAAAGACTAAAGAAGAGCTTCTGGATTTCTTCAGCAGACATCAGATTGATATCGATGATATCTATATCCAGAAACATATCGAAGTGGAAATCAAAGATCATTACAAGAAAGGTAAATATGTCAGCATTGAAGTTCATCTTCGCAGCGGTCGTGAATTAGAAATTAATATTGATAAGTTCGGTCTGATCACTTTTGATGTAGACGATTAATCTGGTTGTTCGAAATGGAATCGTGAGAGGATGGCTTTGAGTCCGTCCCTCTCTTTCAGATAGAATCGCTGTATGGCAGCTTCGGTTGGAAGTAGCTGTACAGCGATTTTTTTGTTTCTGTATTTGTCACGAATCCTCAAAATGCAAAGGCATGCAGACTCTCTGAAATTTGAATTCCGACAGAAAAGTATCATTTAAAATCATTTTAAAGTTTCTTCAAAACGAGAAATTCTTTAATTTTGTGATAGCAATATAAAGAACCAGGATTATGTCAGAACAGAAGGTGGTTATTTGTCAGGATCTGAAGGCTGAACTTCAGACTTTCCTGCTTGAACTGAATTACGATAAACTGTTTGTGTTAACAGATACCAATACATTGCAGCAATGTTATCCTTTAATAAAGGATGTTCCGTTGCTGAAAGATGCTCCTGTCATTACCGTTGAAGCGGGAGATATGCATAAAAATATAGAATCGCTGGCATCTGTCTGGATGCGATTGTCAAATGAAGGAGCAACCCGCCACTCCGTTCTGCTGAATCTGGGAGGAGGTATGGTAACGGACATGGGAGGTTTTGCCGGTGCCACATTCAAGCGTGGAATACGTACCATTAATGTGCCGACAACGCTGATGGCTTCGGTCGATGCGGCTGTAGGTGGAAAAACCGGTGTGAACTTTAACGGTTTGAAAAACGAAATTGGCTCTTTCTATCCTCCGCTTTGCGTTTTTATAGATTGTGAATTCCTGCGTACGCTTGACAGACCGAATATTCTTTCCGGTTATGCCGAGATGATCAAACACGGACTGATCAGTTCAATGGAAGTGTATTGTCCTACCATGCTTTACGATATTGATACGATGAATTATGCTTATCTGAATCAACTGGTAGATCAGTCGGTTGCCGTAAAACAAGATTTTGTTGCCAAGGATCCGAAAGAAAAAGGAATTCGTAAGGCTCTGAATTTCGGACATACAATAGGTCATGCTTATGAAAGTCTTTCCTTCAAGAAAGGACGACCTCTTTTACATGGTCATGCTGTGGCTGCCGGTATAGTAAGTGAATTGTATCTGTCATATAAAATCTGTAATTTCCCGAAAGATAAACTGACACAGGTGACTTATTATATTAAGGAATATTATCCTCCATTCCCTTTTACTTGTAAGGATTACGACCAGTTATATGAATATATGACTCACGACAAGAAAAATGAAGGGGGAGTTATTAATTTTACCTTGTTAGGCCAGGTAGGAGATGTCCGTATCAATCAGCATATTACTAAAGAACTGGTTCTGGAGGCTATGGATTTTTATCGGGAAAGCTTTGGCGTTTAGAATTAAATCTCTATTTTTGTTATCGCTAAAATTCGACGGGATGTAGCTCAGCCCGGTTAGAGTACACGTCTGGGGGGCGTGTGGTCGCTGGTTCGAATCCAGTCATCCCGACGAAATATCATCTAGGAATTAGGCTTTTGCTTAATTCCTTTTTTGTGGAATATTGTCTTCTTTTATATTTGCTTAATATCTTCATATTTCTTATTTTGGCAATGATTCGTAGCTTGAAACATTTAAGGCTATTACCCTATATACTTAAAATTTGCATGTAATAGATAGATACATATATGTATTGTTTATTTTTAATCTAAAATTTTAAAGTATGAATTATGGATACATCAGAGTTAGTAGTGATAAACAGTCTGTAGAAAATCAGCGTTTCGAAATCACAAAATTTTGTTTGAGAGAAAATATCAATATTGATGGTTGGATAGGTGAAACAATTAGTGGCACGCGGTCTTATACTAATCGAGAATTGGGAAAGCTGTTGCGAAAAGTAAAAAAGAACGATTTGATTATTTGTACTGAATTATCCAGATTAGGACGTAATCTTTTCATGATTATGGATATTCTGAATATCTGTATGAATAAGGAATGTCGAGTCTGGACTATCAAAGATCATTATCGATTGGGAGAAGATATACAAAGCAAGGTTCTGGCTTTTGCTTTTGGCTTATCCGCTGAGATTGAACGGGATTTAATTAGTCAGCGAACGAAGGAGGCGCTGGATCGGAGGAAGGCTGAAGGGGTTGTCCTGGGGCGTCCCAAAGGTCGGATGAATGCTCCTGAAAAATATAAGTTGCATAAAAAGCGGAATATAATAAAAGCACTATTGAGTGAGCATATACCAAAAGTGAAGATTGCAAAAATATGTCATGTCAATAGAAATACCTTAGCTAGATATCTGGTCTTGTTTCCGATAGCAGCGGAATAGTAAATAAACTTTGTATTAATTATTTTTTTTATTCTATATTTTATATGACTAATTATTTTTAACAATTTAACTTTGTTGGCGTTATTTCTTTTTTCTTTTTATTATATACCTTTTATCTCACATTTTTATGTCAAACTGAAAATCTGTTTACAATCCTTTTTTATTTCTGTTCTCTCTGACACAGAAAACGATAACTATTGTTTTTTGTCCTCTCAGTTAAATTCTTTGTGTGAGAACGAATTCCTTATGACAGACTTATTCGAAATCAATGGTTGAAAAGGTATTAATGGTGAATGGATTTGTGTCAAGATATATTCTTACTTAAATAGGCTGGTAACATTCCTTTGTAAGAAGATATATGGAATTAAAAAAAGAGTTATTCCTGTGTATTTGACAGTTTAGGAATAACTCTTTTGAAGAAGAAAGTTCTTTTATCTTTTATACATCACATATTCGGATACATTTTTCAAGAGATGCTATTTTGTCTTCCTGTTTTGGAACAAATTCCTGTCCGACAAAACCTTTGTAACCCGTTTCAACAATTGCTCTCATGATAGCAGGATAATACAGTTCCTGAGTTTCGTCAATTTCAGCACGACCAGGAGAACCTCCGGTATGAATATGAGAGAAGAATTCGTGATACTTGCGGATGTTATCGATGATATTGCCTTCCATGATTTGCATATGATAAATATCATATAATAATCTGAAGTTAGGTGAACCTAAACGACGGCAAAGTTCTACCCCCCAGACAGTATGGTCGCATAAATAATCCTTATGGCCAACGCTGTTTAAAAGTTCCATGGTCAGAATGACATTATGTTTTTCTGCGATAGGGAGCAGTCGTTTTAATCCCTTTTCACAATTTTCCCATCCTTACAAGTCTGTTACACCATTTCTTCTACCAGAGAAACAGATCAGATTCTTTAATCCTGCTTTCGTTACCATAGGAATCACTTTTTCGTAGCTGGCAACTAATTCGTCGTGCAGCTTCGGATCGTTAAAACCTCTGTCTATTCCCAAACCGGCTCCTTGAGCCATTGCCACAGTCATTCCATGTTTCTGAACGATTGGCCAGTCTTTTGGATCTAGAAGTTCGACTGATTCGATACCTATCTTCTTGCAAATACCGCAGAATTCATCCAATGGATAACTGCCAAAACACCATTTACTAACTGAATGGTGAATATTTCCTTTTAACTTACCTTTTTTTTGAATTTCGTTGTTCGATGCAACGTTATTGCCAGCATGAATTAACGGAGCCGTTGTAGCTAAGGCACTCCCTGCCAGAATCGATTTGATTGCATCTCTTCTTGAAATGTTCTTCATGTTGAAATGTTTTTATAATGATTGAATAAATAGTAAAGTTTAAGCAGTAATGAATAAACATCCTAAAGTTATAAATAATATTCAGAAAACCTTACTTTGTTTGATTCTTTTGAACAAAGAATGGTTATTAACAAGGTTATTAACTGAAATGATATACTTATTAACGGATATCGGTGAATAAATCATCAATAAATAAACATTTTGTATACGGAGTTATGAAATATGTGTTGATAACTATTTGTTTTCTGAGGGACTGTCATTGCCAATTACTGCTTTTATCAGTTGATTAATTAAGTCCGTTTTATGATCTTTCTTTAAGATTAAGAATCGGTGTTTCCCGGTAGACTTTTCTTGGAAAGAAGTTCTCCCTTTGGAATCAACTTTTATATTCCCTGATGGAGAGAATCCCAGACCTGCTGCTTCTCCTTCTACCGCAATTAATGCAGATATCAAATCCCAACAAGGTCTGTCGTAAGGCATTTTGGAAAAGCTTTCATAGCTTATACGGACAGGATGTTGTTTGTCGAAATACTTCTCAATCGCTGTTGCCGGGAATTTGACGTTTGCTCCAATTTCGAAACCTCCAGCAATGATTGGACTTGGCCAGTATTCAAATATATATTTTGCCGAAGCTATGTCATTTACAATATTATATTCAGCATTGTCAGGGTTACTGAAATCTCCGCCCATGATGGATAGTAATTGCACCTTCCTTTTTACAAGCTCCATTCCTGAAAGATCTGAATATTCATCGGCTTCAGATTTTAACAGCTTGCTTAAATTGGAAAGAAAACCAACCGAAACTATCTTAACCGAATGATCCGGCTGTGCAGCTAATAACTTTCTCTGTAGTTTCCATGCCTCAGGAACCGAGTCATTTCCTTTTCTGTTTCGTGGAAATAAAAGAGCACCATCCGGCTTCTTTGCTTTTAAAGTATTGTTTAGATAACTGCCTTCTTCCGGAGTGGGGCCATTATTACCTATAAATCCGACTGGCAGATCGTTATATCCATACCAGTGATTTAAGAGATCTACAAAAGGAATGGTCTTGCAATTGGCTTTGTTGATAGTGATACCTATAAGATTGATTTTATCTTCTTTATGGTAATTATATAACATGCATAAAGCTAGTACGTCGTCAATATCGTTTCCTATATCTGTGTCAAGAATAAGATTGGCTGTTGAAGAACTGTATTCTGTTGATGTACGATTCGTATGTTCGGGACAGTCTGTATCTGTTATAATCTTATTTGATAGAAAATAAAACGGACAGCAAAGTAAGATGTAGGATAGAATTGAATGAAACATGTTATCTTGTAATTAATAGTTTGATCGATTAACAGATAATTTTAATTATCACTGTTGATTCAAGTGGTTTATATAAAGTATCAGATGCAATATTCACAAAAAAATCTGATTTATACAAATTCGTTTGCTGTCAGGTGTTATGAACAACTTTAGGTTTTCAACTGATTAATCAACGGAAAAAGGGGCTTTATCAACAGGTTTATTAATATCTTGAATATAAATCCCGATTTTATAAACTCTTTTTAAAGTTTGAATGTTGATAACTTTTACATAATGTTATATACTGTATTTCAGACATGGAAGTCTTGTAGAAATAGGTTCTAATTGATTATATATAATAATGTATGTAATGGGGAATAGTGAGTGGTGAACGAGTCTCTCTACAATTCCAGTGTATAGGTTAAATAGCAACAAAACAATTGTGTTGGGATATATTTAAAATATATATCTAACAAAAGGTTAATTCTACATTTTAATACGAAAAAAATTATGAAATAAATTACTAGTTTTAAAAAAAATGGGGTATTTTTGTGATGTTAAAATGAGAGATACGGAATAAAGAGATATAAACGATATGGAATACAGGTAAGGTTATAATCTGTATTTCACTATCTAAGATGTAATTTATATTCGTTTTTCTTTTTAATATTTAGGAAAAATTTTAGTTTTGCAGTTTAGTATAATTCCCTGATAGCGGGATTGTATGATTAGTGCGAGTATTAAAATCATTTTAAAATTACATATTATGAACAAAAAGTATTTATTGCCATTTTTCTTATTGGCAGCAATTTTCGCTTTCTCTTCTTGTTCTAACAAATTGAAACCGTTAGCAGAAGAGTACATCAAGGCACAGCCTCAGCCTCTTGAAGCAATTGGTGGTAAGGTTCCTGTAACTATTAACACTACATTCCCTCAGAAATGGTTTAACAAAAAAGCTGTTGTGACTATCACTCCGGTTTTGCGTTATGAAGGTGGTGAAGCTTGGGGTACTGCATATACTTTCCAGGGCGAAAAAGTTAAGGGAAACAATCCTGTTATTGCTTATAAGGCAGGTGGTAATGCAACAATGAAATCTTCTTTCACTTACAAACCAGAAATGAAGAAATCTGAATTGTATTTGACTTTTGATGCAAAAATCAAAAACAAAACAGTTAAATTGCCAGATGTAAAAATCGGTGAAGGCGTTTTGGCTACTTCTGCTTTAGCAGATGCTGCTACAGCTAATGCTGCTATTGCTGCTGATAAATTCCAGCGTATTATTAAAGAAGCTCATGATGCTAGCATCATGTTCTTGATCCACCAGGCTCAGCTTCGTTCTCAGGAATTGAAGAAAGGTGAAGTTACTGATTGGAAAGATTTAGTTAAGAATGCTGACGAAGCTCCTAACCAGAATGTAGCAATCGAAATTCAGGCTTATGCATCTCCTGATGGTGGTGTTAAATATAACACTGGTTTGGCTGAAAGACGTGAAAAGAATACTGACAAATATTTAGCTAAAGAATTGAAGAAAATGGACGTTGACGTTCCAGTTGATGCTAAATATACAGCTCAGGACTGGGAAGGTTTCCAGGAATTGGTTTCTAAATCAAATATTCAGGATAAGGACTTGGTATTACGTGTTCTTTCTATGTATTCTGATCCAGAACAGCGCGAACAGGAAATCAAAAATATCTCTACTGTATTCAGTACATTGGCTGAAGAAATTTTGCCTCAGTTACGTCGTTCTCGTTTGGTTGCAAACATCGAAATCATTGGTAAATCAGATGACGAAATCTCTGCTTTAGCTAAGAACAATCCTAAAGAATTGAATATCGAAGAAATTCTTTACGCTGCTACATTGACTGACAATGATGCTGAAAAGATGGCTATCTATACTAAAGCTACAGAATTATATCCTGACTGCTACCGTACTTGGAACAACGTTGGTATGATGGCATTCTACGCTGGTGATTTAGCTAAAGCTGAAGAAATGTTCAACAAATCTAATTCAGTTAAGAATAACCCAGAAGCTAACATGAACTTAGGTTTGATCGCATTGACTAAGGGTGATCAGGCTAAAGCTCAGCAGTTGTTTGGTAACGCTTCAGGTGTTGCTGAATTGAGCGAAGCTCTTGGCGTTCTTTATTTGGAACAGGGTGAATGGGCAAAAGCTGCTAACTCTTTCGGTGATAGCAAAACTAACAATGCTGCATTGGCTCAGATCTTGACAAAAGATTATAACAAAGCTTCTCAGACTTTGAACAATGTTACTCGTCCAAACGCTATCACTTCTTATTTGAAGGCTATCGTTGCTGCTCGTACAAACGATGCTAACGGTGTTGTAAGCAACTTGAAAGATGCTATTGCTAAAGATCCTTCATTGAAACATGAAGCTGCTATCGATCTTGAATTTGCTAAATTTGCAACTGATTCAAGCTTCGCTTCTTTAGTAAAATAATTGATAACAAGTTATCAACTAAATAACCAAGAAGGTTCTTCGAAAGAGGAACCTTCTTTTTTTATATCAGTTTTATCCGTTTAATAATCGGAGAATCGAAGAAGTCTTATAAAGAAACTATAATGTTTACTTGGTGTTATCCGAGGTGTGAAGAGGGAATCCTGTCATTGGAAAAGAATCTTTTGTGTCTTTACTCCTTTTGAGTTGGATATTTTTAGAAAGTAAATACCGGAAGAAAGACTTTGGTATGAAAAAGAATGATAGCCGCCATGGATATTTTGTTTATCTATCACTTTCCCGTTAGCTCCTGTTAAGATGTATCTATAGTTCAGTTGATTCTCTGGTGTAATAATATGTATTGTTTTAGAAGCGCTCTCAAAACTGATACGGATATCTGATTCCGTTTCAACGTTTTCATTTGAAGTCGCTTCAGATGCGTAAGAGATTACAGGATCTATAAATAAAGCTGTATTGAATTCAGTCCCTTTTATCAGGTTTGATTCTTTCCATCCTTCAGATGTTTTAATCCAGACTGAATTTTGAGAGATTTCGCCTCCCTTTATATTATATACACAGAAGCTTGATTTATTATTAATCTTGTAACCGATAAATAAATTTTCATCCACTTTTACAGCCTTTTCAAAGGCAATGAAATGTTCTTGCGAGCATCTTAATTGTTTTTCCTGTTCTTTAATCTGATTGTCCTCAATATAAGAAAAAACAGGATTGAACTTCTCAGAAGAAAGTAAAGTTTCCGGTTTCTCCTTTCCTTTGTATAGACAGATTTCAATATCTGGCACATCTGCATCTGTAATTGGAGGAGTTGTTAAATAACAGCCATAAATCCATGCCGGACTCATTAGTGTATATTTTTCTGCAAATTCGTTATATCCCGAATCGTTCAGACCAAAGCTGAATTGTTCCTCTTTTTGTTGGTGAGTCTCAATCTGGTCGTATTTGTTCGATTCAAATACATGACTTAATCGGATTGCAGATGAGTTTTCGTATGGATTCATTCCTTCACAACTCGTTTTATTGGAGTTAGGAGAAAGCCAATGTTTAAGTTGTAAATCCTCTCTATTCTCCTTTTCCCACGAATGAGAAAGAGAATAAAAGAAATCGTCTTTTGGATTAAAACAAGTTGAAGCGCCACCTGTCAGAGCTCCGATGATTTTAAAATTCTCATCGAATAGAGCGGCACCTGAAGAACCTGCAGCTGTACTGCCTACATTCCATTCCGGTACATGCCAGAAACTCATTTTATCCAGATTGAGATCTGGATTAACGAATGAGTTTAATTTCACCTTTTCTGCTATGCTGAACCGTTTAGTTCCACCTTGTGGATGTTGTATACAGACATAAGGACTTTTATGTGTTTCCGTTGCATTAAAACCAGCGTAATATGGGCGGTAATAAATGGGAGGAATGGCTAGAAGCTCCAATAAAGCCATGTCAGTTGATTCGTTTACGGCTCGAAAATGGGATGAAACCATCGACATTTCTTCTGTACCTTTCATTGGTGATTCGCATGTCGGGCTATTATAGTTAAAAAAGGCGATAATTTTACCGGCAATTTCTTCATAATCCTGATTCTTGACTGAAAAATTCTCGTTCAAACAATGTGAAGCTGTTAATAAATAGGGAGTCCCATCCATTCTTGTATTATTGATCAGTGTTCCTGAACAGTAATAGGTTCCATCAATAATTAGTAGTACAGCACTTTGCCCTATATGCTGATATGGATCGTCTTTTGCTAAAGAGCAGACAAGAGGAGGCATGCAACTGTTTATATTAGGTTCGGATGAAGGTTCTATTATTCTTCGATAGCCGTGATTGACTTCACCAAGACGTAAACGTCCAGTAAAAGCGGCATTAGCTGGTTCCTGATATTCTATAATTAGCTCATCTCCATAAATGGGTGCTATAGGAAGAATACCTTTATCCGAATTATTCTGATGTGTAAAACTTCCTTTGATCTGTCTTTGATTGGGATCGTATATGAAAAGTTTTGCTCCTTCAGGCAGTTCATATTCCGTGAAAAGGAGATTAATTGATTCTGCTCCTTTGGAACGTATTCCTAGTCGCCATATTTTGGTTCCGTCATTTAATGTATAATGCGTACCAGAATTTGACGGATCATAATCAGTCATAAATTTATAAGCAAAACGGTTGGAATTTTTGAGACCGTTATACTCGGTAGAATCCATCTGTAGTTGAGCTTCTAAATTGAACGAAGGCATCGTTTCGAACAAACCGTCTGTGATTGATCGTGTGTTGGTTAAAGGAAGAGGATGACCTCCATGACTAATCTGTCCCGTCATTTCGAAAGACGAGGAGAGAGATAGAATACTGAATATGACTAACTGAGATTTCATAGTAGCAAATCTATAATATTATCGGAAAATAAAAAAGGCCATTACATAAATGTAATGACCTTTTAAACTTATTTGGATTCTATAATTAATCTTGATTATGCTGCTGATGATCCTGGCGATCTTGACGAGGGCCACGATTATTGTTACGAGGACCACGATCCTGACGGTCTTGACGAGGACCACGTTCACCTCTTGGTGCACGTTCTTCATAACCTTCCGGTTTTGGAAGAAGTACTTTATGAGAAAGTTTGAATTTACCAGTCTTAGGATCGATATCTAACAACTTCACAGTAATTGTATCACCTTCTTTAAGACCGGCCTGTTCAACTGTTTCCAAACGTTTCCAGTCGATTTCAGAGATGTGTAACAAACCATCTTTACCAGGCATGAATTCAACAAATGCTCCATAAGGCATGATTGACGAAATCTTACCTTCGTAAACTTCACCGACTTCAGGAACAGCAACGATTGATTTGATAGCATGAATAGCTGCATCGATAGTTGCCTTGTTGTTAGCTGAGATTTCAACTTTACCAGCACCTTCAACTTCTTCGATAGAGATTGTTGCACCAGTCTTTTCCTGGATGCCCTGAATGATTTTACCGCCCGGGCCAATGATAGCACCAATAAATTCTTTAGCAACCATCATTGTTTCAATTCTTGGAGCATGAGGTTTCAATTCCTTACGAGCTTCTGGTTGAGCCTCAAGAATCTTGTTAAGGATGAACATACGTCCGTCACGAGCCTGAGCCAGAGCTTTTTCAAGAATTTCATAAGACAGACCGTCAACCTTGATATCCATCTGAGTTGCAGTGATACCGTCTTTTGTTCCTGTTACCTTGAAGTCCATATCTCCCAAGTGATCTTCGTCACCTAAGATATCAGACAAGATAGCATAGTTTGTACCCTTGTTTTCAGAAATCAATCCCATTGCGATACCTGATACAGGTTTCTTCATCTGGATACCAGAATCACGAAGCGCCAATGTTCCTGCACAAACAGTAGCCATTGAAGAAGAACCGTTTGATTCAAGGATATCAGACATTACGCGAACAACATAAGGACAATTATCTGGAATCATTCTCTTCAATGCACGCCAAGCCAGGTGACCGTGACCGATTTCACGACGACCTACTCCACGCTGAGCCTTAGCTTCACCTGTAGAGAATGGAGGAAAATTATAATGTAATAAGAAACGTTCTTTAGAATGAACCAAAACATCGTCGATGATCTTTTCGTCATCTTTGGTTCCCAAAGTTACAGTTGAAAGAGACTGAGTTTCACCACGAGTGAAGATAGCAGAACCATGAGGTCCAGGCAGGCAGTCGGTTTCAATCCAGATAGGACGGATTTCAGTAGTCTTACGACCATCCAGACGTTTTCCTTCATCAAGGATTGCACGACGCATAGCTTCTTTTTCTACATCATGATAGTAACGATCGATCATTTCAACCTTTTCGTCAGTTAATTCTTCTTCAGTAAACTGAGATTTGAATTCTTCAACGATAGCTTCGAAAGCATCAGCACGCTGATGTTTGTCTGTTCCAGATGTAGCTACCTGATAAGCCTTTTCATAACATTTGTCATGAACATCCTTCTTCAAATCATCATCGTTTACTTCGTGGCAATATTCACGTTTTACAGTAGTGCCACAAGCTTCCATCAATTCAAGCTGAGCTTGACATTGAAGTTTGATAGCTTCGTGAGCAACTTTGATTGCATCAAGCATTTCAGACTCCTGAACTTCGTTCATTTCGCCTTCAACCATCATGATATTATCAAGAGTTGCACCAACCATAATATCTATATCTGCTTTTTCCAACTGAGTGAAAGTCGGGTTGATAACAAACTGACCATCAACTCTCGCAACACGTACTTCAGAAATTGGACCATTAAATGGAATGTCAGAAACAGCTAAAGCAGCAGAAGCAGCCAAACCTGCTAATGCATCTGGCATATCTTCTCCATCGGCAGAGAACAATATGATATTTACATAAACTTCAGCATGGTAATTGTCCGGAAACAATGGACGTAAGGCACGGTCAACTAATCGTGCTGTTAAAATTTCGTAGTCAGAAGCTTTACCTTCACGTTTTGTGAAGCCTCCCGGAAAACGACCAAATGCAGAGAACTTTTCTTTGTATTCTACCTGCAATGGCATAAAATCAACCCCGGGATTAGCATCTTTTGCGGCACAAACAGTAGCAAGCAATACGGTGTTGCCCATACGGACAGTAACAGCACCATCAGCTTGCTTTGCCAATTTCCCAGTCTCGATGGTGATGGTTCTTCCATCACTTAACTCGATAGTCTTGTTAATTGGATTAAGCATAATCTTGTATTTTTTCTCATCTATAAAATTGTTGCAAAGTTAATGAAACTTTATTGGTCTTAGCTATTAAATTGCAATTAAAAAATGCTTTCGAAGCCAAAAACCGCTAAAAATGAATGATTATTTGCCTTTACTGGTCTATCGAGTGTAAATTAGTGTATATTTGTACTCACAAAAAGTTTTTTTAACGTATGAAGTGTATTGTTGGTTATATTGGCCTTTTGATGGCTTTGTTGTTTGTTTCATCTTGTAAGGATAATAAAAATTTCACTGTTACAGGTGTGGTCTCAGGAGCTGATGGGCAAACAATGTATTTTGAAAATGTAGGTGTGTCGTCAGTAAATATTTTGGATTCCGTAAAATTGAACGCTGCCGGAGAATTTAAATTTACTGAGCCTCGTCCGGCTTTTCCTGATTTTTATCGTTTCCGTTTGAAAAATCAATTGATCAATTTCGCAATTGATTCAACCGAGTCTGTTCATTTTATGGCTGATGCCGGAACATTTGCCACTTCTTATAAAGTGGAAGGTTCAGAAAACTGTAAGGCTATCAAGGCTATTACATTGGCGCAGTTGGATGCTAATCAGATTATTCAGAAATTGAGAAAAGCCCATGGTCATAAGCATATGCCTGATTCAGTTTATAAAAGAAAGGTGAATGAAGCAGTCAAGGCATATAAGGATGTTGCATTAAAATATATTTATTCTGCACCCATGTCGACTGTCGCTTACTATGCCTTGTTTCAGCAGGTTGATGGATTGATGTTTTTCGATTTGTACGATAAGACTGATTCCCGTGCTTACGGTGCGGTTGCAACCAATTATGATCGGTTATATCCGAAGAGCCCTCGTTCTTTACAATTGCATAATCTGGCATTGCAGTCTATTCGTGTAATTCGTGCTCAGCGTAAGCTGGATCTGTCACAGGTGAAAACCAAAGAAATCAGTTTTCTGGATGTAGAATTACCTGACATTAACAGCAGTTCTTTGAAATTGTCTGATGTGGCAAAAGGTCATCCGGTAATTGTGAACTTTACAGCTTATCAGGCAGAATGGTCTCCTGGATTGAATATGGAGTTGAACAGAATATATACGAAATATAAAGCGAACGGATTGAGAATATATCAGATATCATTGGATGCTGACAAGCATTTCTGGATGAATGCCGCTTCTAATTTGCCATGGTCATGTGTTCGTGATCCGCAGACTGTTTATTCTCAGGTTGCTTCCTTATATAATGTAAAGCAATTGCCGGCAGTCTTTATCCTGGATAAATTAGGAAATATAGTCAAACGAACAGAAAATTTCAAACAGATTGAAAATGACTTGAAAGCCGTCTTATAATCAGATTTATACACAGAGTATGCCAAACACAGCTTTTTTATATATGTTATAAAGCATTAAGCTAAAAACTTGAAATTCAAAAAACTTCGCTTATATTTGCGATGTCTTTACATAAAAAGCGGAAGAGTTCCGGTCAATTGATTGGCCGGGATTCTTTTTTTATTGTATTATAACAAACGAAAAAATTATAAATTAAAATAAAGAGGAGGATTTATTATGGCTGTTAATTATATGACAGAAGAAGGCTACAATAAGATTCTAGCCGAAATTAATTATTTGGAAACCGTAAAACGTCCAGAAATTTCTGCTCAGATTGCTGAAGCCCGCGACAAAGGTGACTTGTCGGAAAATGCCGAATATGATGCAGCAAAGGAAGCTCAGGGTATCATGGAAGCTAAACTGGCTCAGTTGAAAGGTTTGATTGCGAACGCACGATTGATAGATCAGTCAAGAGTTCAGACTGATGAAGTTCAGATCTTGAACAAAGTGAAGATTAAGAACATCAAAAACAACGCCGTGATGTCGTATACTCTGGTTTCTGATTCAGAAGCAAATCTGAAAGAAGGAAAGATTGCTATCAGTACTCCGATTGCTCAGGGTTTGCTTGGTAAGAAAGTGGGTGACATTGTTGAAATCAAAGTACCTTCTGGCTTGATGAACTTTGAAATTATGGAAATTTCCATCTAAATATAAATTAATCTATTATGGCAACAATATTCAGTAGAATTGTGGCTGGTGAAATTCCATGCCATAAGATTGCAGAAGACGATGAATTCTTCGCCTTTCTGGATATTAATCCGGTAGCGGTTGGTCATACTTTGGTCATCCCTAAGAAGGAAGTTGATTATATTTTCGATATAGATGATCCGATGCTGGGGCGTATGATGGCTTTTGCCAAACGTGTGGCTGCAGCTCAGAAAGAAGCTATCGATTGTAAACGTGTAGGTCTGGCTGTGATGGGACTGGAAGTTCCTCATGCCCATATTCATTTGATTCCTATTAAAAAAGAATCGGATATGAATTTCTTCACCAAGAAATTGGATATGACTCAGGAAGAATTGGCTGCGGTTGCCGAGAAAATCAGATCGAAGTTTTGTAAATAAACCAAATATGTTATTACGTTCCAGCCTTTCACAAGGCTGGATAATTAATGAAAAAGGGCTTTTCTCAATTGAGAAAGGCCCTTCTGATTTTTCATTGATTGGTTGTTTATCCCCAAAAGAATGGAATAATTCCTATGTTATTAACCTGGTAGGAATAAATTTCAGCCAGTACAAATGATAATACCCATAATACGATCAGTGTCCATTTGGCTGTTTGTGATAAAGGTTGTAGTTTGAAGAATGATTTGCTCACTGCATAGCCAATATAGAAGATTGGTACACCGAACAGAAGGATCAGACTGATGCCTCCAAGAATCTGCAGACTTAATGGTATTTCTGCATACCAGTTCGGGGTAAATGGCAGATATTGATAAATCAAACCTGTTCTTCCTGTCAGTAAGGCAATGAAGAACACAACAAATACGAAAATCGATATTAATAGAATTGGTACCAGAATGAAAATTGACAGTATTGCCAGAAATTTAAGAATGATTCCTACAACCTGCACAAATACATCGCCGCACTTCTGAAGTAAATTGCGAGGTTTTTCTGAGCGAAGGAATTCATTCACATTGCTGTTAACCTTATCAAATCCGTCGGTAACTGTTTTTCCTATATTTTCTATTGTGACACTTTTCCCTCTCATCTCCAGTTTCTCGGTAGCTGTTTTAGCCAATGGCATGAAGATCCAAAGTATGACATAAATAGGAATCATGATTCCGTAATAAAACATGAGCAAGATCAGGACGATTCGGATGACAGTAACATCCCATCCGGTATAGGCTGCAAAACCGCTGGCTACCCCTCCCAGAATCTTGTCGTCCGGATCACGCATCAGGCGTTTGGTGGAAGTCTGTTTCGTGTTACTATCGTGTATTTCAGTCTCCTTCTCATTCTCTTCATGATAATCGTCATCGAATATCTCTTCCGGCTTTCCCATTCGTTTGATAATCTCTTCTACCAGCTCGATGGTGATAACCTGATATCCTAATCTGATTTTTTCTGAGAACAGTTCGGAAATGCGAAGCTCGAAATCGTTCATGATTTCCTCTGTCCCTTCTTCTTTCTCGAAGTGAAAACGTAAGT
This sequence comes from Parabacteroides sp., assembly GCA_020026285.1. The sequence goes on from JAHHQS010000054.1 coordinate 17,411, forward strand.
TGGACAAGTATTTATCCAAGAGCTGATAAGCATCTTCATCTATATGGAATACCGATCCTCCAAGATTGATTGTAAGTGTCTTTTTCATATATATTTAGCTGTTTTTTATGTGATTAATGGTGTCATTTAACTGTTGCCAGGACGCTTCTAGTTCTTTTAGAAACTCTTCTCCAGATTCTGTTAGCTGATAATATTTACGTGGTGGTCCTTGTGTTGATTCTATCCATTGATAGCTCAAAAGACCGCTGTTTTTCAAGCGGGTGAGTAATGGATATAAGGTGCCTTCCACCACAATCAGTTGAGCTTCCTGTAATTTCTGGATAATGTCAGACGCATATGCTTTTTCCTTTTTCAATAAAAGGAGAATACAATATTCGAGAGTTCCCTTTCTCATTTGCGACTTTACGTTCTCCGCTTTCATAAGCTTTTTCTTTTTTGTGAATAATCTTTTGATATCCTCGGTACAAAAATATATATTCATTATGTACTATGCAATACATACTACTATATTTAACGTATTTTGTATATGGCAGGGGTGGAGAGTTTCGATGAAAGGCAAAAAGAAAGGATATTCAGTCCTGTTGTAACGGAATATAGGGAAAAGTCTTTTTTATACTTACATTCATTTTTTTTAAACGTCAATTTTCGATGAGATATTTCATGTTTTTAAGTCATGAATGTGCTGTTTTCTTAAAAACGATGCCTTCTTTTTGAAAAAATCTTTGAAGTTTATCTGGAAAGTTCAAAGGAAAATTTGAAAAGCTTTGACGTTTTATGATGCTTTTAAGTTAAAAATTGACTAATTTTGTGAGAATCTTATAGGATAATCGCAAATTCTTCGTGATTGAAGGTTGTCTTTTAACAATTCGGTTTTTAATTGATGTGATAATCAATTCCTTTTTCTGGTTAAAAATCGCAGCTAATTGCTTGGATGTTATATTGTTATTCTATTTGAACGACTATTTTAACTCTTTGTGGCTTGAATATTTGTAAGCTCGATGTACTATGGAGCATTCTAGACTCGTTTTGAAGGGGTTGAAATGTCATTTTGATATTCTGATATTCCTTCGATTTAAGTTTTAATCAACTTCTGTATGTCTGAAAAGAGTAATTGAAAGGCAATGAGGTGGCAAATTAAAATATAGGTGACGAATTGCACAAAAAATGCAAAAGTGTGTAGTTTGTTGGTTGTTATTTGTTTTAAGTATCAGAAAAAGATTACTTTTGCAGAACGAAATATAAAAACTCATAAGATATGGTTAATTGTCATTTGGCAGAGTTAATTCAGCGACAGGCCGAGAAATATGGTAATCGCACAGCTTTAAGGTATCGTGATGATACTACCGGTAAGTGGAATAAGATTTCTTGGAATCAGTTTGCTGAGAACGTCAAGTTAACTGCTGAGGCTATGGCCGATTGTGGTATTGGTGTACAGGAGAATATTGGTATGTATTCTCAAAACATGCCTCAGTGTTTGTATACATGCTTCGGGGCTTACTCAAACAGAACGGTCGAAATCCCAATGTACGCAACCAGTTCGCCTACTCAGATTGCTTATATAGTAAAAGATGCACAGATTCATACATTGTTTGTTGGTGAACAGTTTCAATATAACAATGCTCGAATAGTTCAGAAGCAGATGCCTGATGTGTTGAAACGATTAGTGGTGTTTGATTCTTCAGTTCGTCTTAATCCGGAAGATAAAACTTCTGTTTATTTTGATGATTTCATCCGTTTGGGTAATAATGCTCATGCCGAGTCACAGGTGAAAATACGAACATCACAGGCTACGTTAGATGATATCGCCACTATTATTTATACCTCAGGAACAACCGGTAATTCCAAAGGTGTGGTTCTGACTCATGCCAATTATCACGAAGCTCTTCGTACACATGCCATCCGCATTCCTTTTGTAACAGATAAGGATGTCTCTATGTGTTTTCTTCCATTGACACATATCTTTGAAAAAGGATGGACCTATGTTTGTCTGGCTAGAGGTACACAGATTGCCATCAATCGTGATCCGAAACAGATTCAGAAGGTATTGCCTGAAATCGCTCCGACTTGTATGACGAATGTGCCTCGTTTCTGGGAGAAAGTCTACATTGGTGTACACGAAAAGATAAACAGTTCTTCGCCAACCATGAAGAAAATCTTTTTAGATGCCATCCGTACAGGTAAAGAATATAATGTGAATTATAAGATAAAGGGAAAGAAGGCTCCGTTCGCCCTGAAAGCGAAGTATGAATTCTATAATCATACAGTAATCTCTGTATTGAAACATGTTCTTGGAATTCAGAATGGACGGTTTTTCCCGGTTGCCGGTGCTCCTATCTCCAATGAAGTGCTTGAGTTCCTGATTGCTATCGGTATACCAATGTGTTATGGATATGGATTGAGCGAGACCACTGCTTCTGTTTGTTTCATGCCTATGGATGAATATGTGGAAGGTGCATTGGGTAAAATAATGCCTGATCTGCAGGTTAAGATCGATCCGGCGAATAATGAAATCCTTGTAAAGGGAAAGACCGTGATGAGAGAATATTACAATCGTCCGGAGGAAAATAAAAAGTCGTTTACAGAAGATGGTTTCTTCCGTACGGGTGATGCCGGCCGAATGGAAGGCGATTATCTGTTCTTCCTGGAACGAATCAAGGATCTTTACAAGACTTCGAACGGTAAATATATTGCCCCGCAGGCAATTGAAGCAAGTATAACAAGTGATGCCTTGATTGATCAGGTGGCAGTAATCGGTGATGAACGTAAGTTTGTCAGTGCGCTGATTGTTCCAAATTATAAAATGGTTGAGGATATTGCTAAAGAGCGTAATATTAAATATGAAACTCGTGAAGATCTGATGAAGAATGAGGAAATCTACAAGTATATTCAGGCACATATTGAAGAACATCAGAAGGAATTGGCTGCTTATGAGAAAATCAAACGTTTTACCTTGCTGTCAAATCCGTTCTCGATGGAGAATGGCGAGTTGACTGATACATTGAAGCTTCGCAGACGTGTGGTTGCCGAGCATTATGCTGCTGAGATTAATGCCATGTATGCGGAATAGAAAATAGAAGATTTCATCCTTTTGGCGGGATGTCCCTATATCCGATAATAAAGGGTAGTATTTTCAAATACGAAATACTGCCCTTTATTTATTGTAACATGTTAATCGTGTTTAAATGAAAAGATGTAAGAGTGATTTTATATGTGTTATTTTTGTATAAACAGTTAAAAATTATACAGAATCAGAGTATAGTCTCGTATTTTATTTTTATTTTTGTGGAAATTGATACGATAAAACTATGGAACAAACCAATATCTCTACTTCGTTATTATTAACCGTTTTATACAACGACTTTATGACTGTTGGTACCTGGTGGAATTTCCAGGACGTAATCAGTCCGTTTAACCGTCTATATCTGATAACAGATGGAAAAGGGATGGTAAATATTCGTGGGCAAAGGATGGAACTTTCGGCCGGCGATCTGTTTCTTATCCCGAAGTTCACCTTTCACAGTTATGAATGTGACAATTCAATGACACATTATTACATCTGTTTTACAGATGAGGCTCTCAGTGGGAAAAAACTTTTTAATGTTTCGACATTACAGTTGAAGAAGAAGGCCACAGATTTGGATTATTGTCTGATGCAGCGTTTCTTTCAGTTGAACCCTGACAGAAAACTCCCTTCAGTCGATCCGAAAGATTATGATAACAAGACTTCTTTATTGAGAAATCCCGAGGATATAACTACTGCTAATTATATTCGGACAATAGAAAGTACCGGAATTCTGATGCAGCTGTATAGCCGTTTTATGACTGAGCAGCTGAAACCTCAATACAAACAGACTCATACCTGTGAGAAGATGGAAGATGTAATTACTTATATTGACAATCATCTCGATTCTAAAATGACTGTTGCCGATCTGGCTCGGATAACCTGTCTGACATTAGATCATTTCTCGAAAGTCTTTAAACGGGTTATGGGGATACCGCCAAGTGAATATCTTATGGAGAAAAGAATTGAAAGAGCGCAGACTCTGCTCCTGACTTCCGATATGAGTGTCTCAAATATTGCCGAGAAGGTAGGAATTTCTGATTTGTCTCAATTTTCACGTTTGTTCTCCCGTCTGGTACATTGCAGCCCACGAGAGTATCGAAAGAAATTATTGTTGTAGGAATCTGAAGGTCCTTAAGCATTGCAAATAATTTCGTATATTTGCAACCTCAAATTTTATAACAATAGATTAATATGATTACATCAGACCAACTACAGGACGTGTTGGAGCGCGAGAAAGCGCTGAGGGGGTATCTTTGACATTGATGGCAAAACCATTCAATTAGAAGAAGAAGAATTACGTACCCAGGATCCAGCCTTTTGGGAAGATGCCAAAAGGGCAGAGGTTCAGATGAAAAAGGTGAAAGATCTGAAGAAATGGATTGAACTTTATAATGAAGTAAAAGCTGTAGCCGACGAGCTTGCTCTGGCTTTTGAATATGTGAAAGAGGGAATCGTTTCGGAAGAGGAATTGGATGCTACATACGCCAAGGCTCTTGTTCTGGTTGAAAACCTTGAATTCCGTAATATGTTGCGCGACGAAGCTGATCAGATGAGTTGCGTTCTGAAAATCAATTCAGGTGCTGGTGGAACAGAAAGTCAGGATTGGGCTTCCATGCTGTATCGTATGTATACTCGTTGGGCTGAATCAAATGGATATAAAATTTCTGTGGCCAACTATCAGGATGGTGATGAGGCGGGAATCAAGACTGCTACCTTAAATATTGAAGGCGATTACGCTTATGGTTACCTGAAAAGTGAAAATGGTGTGCATCGTCTGGTGCGCGTTTCTCCTTATAATGCGCAAGGCAAGCGAATGACTTCATTTGCTTCCGTATTCGTTACACCGTTGGTTGACGACTCGATCGAAGTAAAGATTGATCAGGCTGCCATTTCATGGGATACTTTCCGTTCAGGAGGTGCAGGTGGCCAGAATGTCAACAAGGTGGAATCTGGTGTCCGTCTGCGTTATCAGTTTAAAGATCCTTATACAGGAGAAGAAGAGGAGATCCTGATTGAAAATACCGAAACTCGTGACCAGCCAAAGAACCGTGAGAATGCTATGCGTCAGTTGCGTTCTATCTTATATGATAAGGAATTGAAACATCGTATGGCTGAACAGGAAAAGGTGGAAGCTGGAAAGAAAAAAATCGAGTGGGGTTCACAGATTCGTAGTTATGTTTTTGATGATCGTCGTGTGAAAGACCATCGTACCAATTATCAGACTTCAGATGTTGCTGGTGTGATGGATGGAAAGATCGACGAATTTATTAAAGCATATTTGATGGAGTTTGCCGGAAGTGAATCTGCAGAGAAGTAAGAATAAGATTTTTTTTATCACAGGGGTAACTTCTGTTGATAACTTATAGATAAAGATACAAGCGTTGTAAATGAGTTGTTTACATCTCTTGTATCTTTTGTTTTTCTGTTTTTTTGATAAGATATCAACAGGTTTATCAACAATCTATTGATAAAAAAACAGGGTAATATTTGCATAATTGAATTATATGTCGTAATATTGCACCCGATTTCAGAACATAACTCTGAATCCGGTCCTATAGCTCAGTTGGTTAGAGCACCTGACTCATAATCAGGGAGTCCTTGGTTCAAG
>JAHHQS010000055.1 GCA_020026285.1 Parabacteroides sp.
GCGTTGATCAACATTGCAAAGGTGAACATTTGCAGGAAGATGACAAAAGAAAACAAGGCATCCGGATCAAGTTATACAGAATAAGTTATAATCATCACATTATCAGTGCTATTACTTATTTTTTCTTATACATCTACTTCACATATTCTGCTATTGTCCGATTATTCATATTATACCCGTTTAACGAAATATCCCCGGTTTTATACCTGGCATGGCATAAAACCGGGGACGAAACAAAAATCTATACTCATTAGGGCATATCTCTTTTCTACTTCGTAAATCTCCGATAAGCCTCTTCCAGTTTTTTATCGTACTGATTCTGAGCATATCCGGGACCATTATATCTTTTGGCAAAACCGGTCCAGTCTTTCCGCTCCAGATTGGGCCGTAATTCAGCAAATTTAATGAACCTGGCAAATGCCTCCAGTTGCTTATCTTCTCCGGAACACATATCTTTCACCATTTCATCTACACTGCCGTACCCGCACATCACATAGTTAAAGCCCATCACCTGAAACATTCCCCATGAAGTGGAAGCGTCAGCAGCTTCTTTATGTATTTCTCGGGCCTTTTCCAGACGTTCATACTCTCTTATCCCTCCATAATAATGTTCTCTCCTCCAACTGGGATAAAGAATATTTTCATTACCGGCAACATACTTCTCCGGATCAAGTCCCCGCTTTTTGAGTTCTCTCCAAAAGATGTGACCTTCAAATAAAATTATCGGCCTCCCCGGCGCCACAAAGCCCCCACGACCACCGGTTTTTTAAGCACTCAATTACTTTAACCCTATTAAAAAACAGCGATTTATCATCACTTACGATTTCAAATTTAACATTTAATTTGCATATTATTCTAGAAACGCTTCCGGAGCGTAGGTTGAACAGTCTTTATTTCCACTCATAATTTCACGGAAAGCATGTATCAGATAATCGCTGACTTCCAGACCATGCATTTGGGCTGTTTCCATTACTGTAAGATATGTAGTAGCTACATCCACTCCAGCATCACTGCTATAGAACAAAGAATTCTTTCTGTTTACGGTAAAAGGTCTGACGACATGCTCAGCAATCATATTGTCGATTGTATAACGACCATACGATAGTTCTGTAATTCAGCCCAACCGTTAAGATCAAGTCTCCCAAATAAAGGCGATTGGCATTCTTTATCATCTTTTCGGCTCTGGCATGAAAAGTTGTGAGGATTTAGAGCACATCAGACTGCAACCGACGAAGTTTTATTTTATCAGCACTTCGGTAAAGCTTGATATTCTCTGCTTCAACCATATACAAAAGTCCAATCTGTTCTACAAACCACGCGGCATCAGAATCCTTACTTATCTCTTCGGCTTTGAACTTCGCCCGCACATGCGCCCAACAAAGAAGATGGACATTTTCAGGATTCGTACGTGCAAGATATTTATAAACGACGTAACCATCAGAATGAATCGAACCTGTAAAATCCCCTAAAAGTTCCTCTATCGGGCGACATCCACGACTGTCATTCTCATCATTGTCATAAAGGAAACAAACCAAACCGTCTAGCTTGTTGACCAAAACCCAAACATACTTTTTAAAATATCTGCCGAGTTTCGTACCATCCCCCTTATATTTTATACGTACCCTACACCAACTCTCATCAATATGAAGAATGGATTTCACCTTCAATAATCTCTGTTTGATGTATTCATATAAAAGTTTCAAATAATCGGCAACCCTCTTAAGCCAGTTAGAACGGTTATTCTCGCTGGAAGTAAACTTATCAATGCGCATACCATACGAATATTCTCTCTGTGATTGGGAGTATGAAGCGATCAACTGTTCACAACCATATCAGCAAGAAATTCGAGAGTACAGGGGCCACGCTTGTTGTCGAGACTCTCTGATTTTATTTTAGTCAAATCCAAGGAAAAATCAGCACTACCTGTGGAAAAAGTACCAGAACCGTCATCATCCATCTTATCCTCTTCACGGCTCTTTCTGTCTTCTTGTCTGATACGGAAGGAGAGACTCTTCTTGCCGTAAGACATTTTATTGTGACGCTTGGTATAATCCGACTGCTTAGAGACTTCTTCACTCAAATCACGGATTTCATCAGTAATGATACAAATGATATATTGAAGACGGGCTACTTGAGACTACAAGGATTCATTGTGCTTCTCAGAAGCCTCCATTGAGGGTTTCTACAAAGAATAGGACTCCTTGAATTGATTGATGGCAGTGGACAAACTATTGATCTTATCTATGTAATCTCCACGTTCCATTTCAGATAGCGGTTGATTTGCTTGGGACTCCTTATCCAAAGCATGGAAATAATGAGTCTACATAATCATTTTGTCTATATCCGTTTTCTGACTCTTTTTTACACTAAAAAATCAACAAAAACAACGGACAAAAAAGCATATAACACAGTGTATTACAATTAATATCAATCTCACATTATAGATAACGTACATACAACAGAACATTTAAACAATGCTACCAAGTACTTGAAGTCGAGTTGAAAATGAGTCACACGACCACCTTCATAGACAGGATGCATAAACTGGTAACCACGTTAATTAATTCTGAAAGCAGAACAGGCAAGATATATATACGAAGCAATACAAACAGACAGTCAAAGCAGATAATTCATAAATTACTAGATCACATTATAAACCTTCTACATCATACTTTGTACATTACCACATTTGTGTTTCTAGTAAGCACGTAATACCACCTCGAATGCTTCTGCATACTGAAGTCCCCATTGACCACCACGCATAGCTGCAAGTCCAGTAATGTATTCTACTGAACGAGGATGAGGATACGTACGCATCACACCTCGATACATCGAAAGTGCCTTAATTTTAGCATCCACCCCCTCTTTGCCTACCTCTACATAGCAGTTCGGACGGAATAGGCTCATAGCACTATTAATAGCCCACTCTGTGCAAGAAGGAACTTCCATGTACCACAGCTCTTTCACACGCTTTATCTCTGGACGACGTTGGAACAAACGCACCGCCTCTTGGCACGCCATCGACGTCATCAGATGATCATTATTCGTATCCGCAGGATGGTGTGTTATTACAATATCTGGCTCACTCTCCCTGATTGCACTCTCTATGAATTGTACCAATTTAAGGTGAGGCACAGTATTCATCTCTATATTCGGGAATGTAGCCTCAAACTTGTGATGCACTCCCACATACTTCAACGCACCGTTCATATCCTCCTCTAATTCATTATCCTCTGGGCGGAATGCACGCGCCTTTGCTTCAGTACACATAATAGCCACATCTATTTCATCACCTTGATGTGACCATTTCCAAATTGACGCACTAACGCCAAGAACCTCATCATCAGGATGAGCCACTACAATCAAATATTTCATGTTATTTTCTATTTATAATAAGTACTTACTCGTAATTATGTTATAGTGAACAGCAAAGCCATTACCGATTACTGGCAAATATCGCATATTAGTCTTTTCACATGCTGTAGTCAGCATAATTAAATAAAATAGTGTATATTATTTTTTATTTTTCAAACAAAAATTCGGCAAGGAGCGCATCATGATCACTCAATCCCCCCTGCATTAATTTTCCTTACAGACTCAAGGTGAAGCGAAGTTTTAGAGTACAAGATATGATCAATCTTATACGGCAACGGACTATGGATTGTAGTATCTTAACTGTGCCACACTTCCATCAAGCATCGGTAAAACTTACATCTTTAAAAACACGCAACGCTGGCGAACCCGTCACATCATTCATATCTCTAAGCACGACGAACGGAGTTGATAATGTCAGCAATGAATCAATTATTACATTTATCTCCTGCTTTCGCAATACCAAAGCATTCTTGATATTTTGAAGATAATTTCCAAAAGCCCCAACACCATCTATATCATCCGGCTTAATACTATTGGATACTACCGAATAATTATTGCTCTACAGATGATAGCCATACAAATCTACTTATTTGCCCTGCAGCATTATTGATGACAAAACAGTATAGGCAAAATAATTTACATATTCAAATATTTTCACTTGCTTCTTTAGCAGCTATATACTGTAGAAATAATGAATATCATTACATATGACATGTGTCGTATATGGAAAATGCGTTTTAAGCAGAGTATCTAATTTATATAAGAACAAGAATATCCACTAATAAGCGACCTTAATAACGAAAGGAAATGTATCTGCCCTAGTTAGTTACATTATTTTAATCCCCAAATTTTATCATACTGACCTACAACATTCTTTGCATCATATTGCTTAGCGGACTCTGCTGCCTTCGTAGCCATAGCTTCATAAATATTCTTATCTTCAATCAGTCTGCATAAATCAGAAACAGCCTTATCAGAATCATTCAATCTAAACAAAAAACCATTTTCACCTTCTTTAATCAAATCAACCTGACCACGAGTTGCTGTAGCTACTACAGGTAATCCAGATGCTAATCCCTCTATCATATTGATAGGTAACCCCTCGTTGATACTTGAGGCTAGTAATACGTCTGAAGCTCGCAAAAGATCTTGTACATCATTGCGATAACCTAAAAATTCCACAAATCCATTCAGTCCTTTAGATGCTACAATATTCTTATATTTATCCATCATAGAACCGCTGCCAGCCAAAAGTAGTTTTACATTTGAATGCCGCTTAACTAATTCTTCCATCACCTCAAACAATAGAACTTGATTCTTGCGCTCTGTCAACTCCGCTGGATAAATCATAATAAATAAATCATCTGCATAACCTAGCTTATTACGCAAAGCAGTCTTCTCATCAAAATTACTCCTTTTGAAAACAGAGGTGTCAATACCAACGCCATCCACGTTATATATTTCCTTACAAGGAAACTTATACTTCAACGCCGCTTCATAATCCTCCTTGTTCATGGTGAAGGTACAATCAGTTGAATAGCACAATAACTTCTCTGCAGTACGGAATATAAAATTCTTCAGTTTGCTATTACCTTCATAAAAATTATATCCATGAGCAGCATAGATAATTCTTCCCTGATGTTTTCCTATTGTAGCCAATCGTCCGTATGCCCCAATTACAGGTGTACTGAAATAGATAAGATCATAATGAGTATTCAACAGTTTCCTAAAGTTTTTAAAATACACTATATTTCGCTTGTTAATTGGCGTTCTTCCAAATTCTAAATCATACTTTGTAATAGAAGGCGGATAAGAATCGTTACCAGAAGCGACAACGGAAACTTCATAGCCATTTTCTTCCAAATGTTTGATATGATGTAGATGAAATTTAATATGGAAATGATCATAATTTGCAACGAATAGTGCTTTCTTCTTATCCATTTACAGTTCTGTCTATAGTTGTTTGAAAATCAAGATTACAGTATGTGTTCTCACCGTACTTAGAAAACTCCAAATCATAATTATCATCCGCAAAGGCACGCTCAACCCTTGACATCATCTTCATTCCAATCTTTACAAGCCAACCGAAACCGGGGATAAGGAGAGTTTTCTTCCCCATCGCCTTGCGAATAGCAACAATAGTATCAGCCGTAGAAATCACATCTGCGTTTTGTGGATGAAAATAACCGCCTTCACCATTCGCTACCAGTTCACATATAAAGTTATCTAAATGCCCAATATAAATCATGCTTTTCTTATTCTTGTAGTTTGGGAAGATAGGAGTCAATGAAGCCACCTTCTGTAACAACACAAAATTACCCTTGCATCCTTTACCATACACAACAGGAGGACGAACAGAAGCTATCTTAAAATCCTCAGCTTCCATAGCATGAATTTTCTGATCAGCCAGATATTTGCTTTTCCCATAGAAGTTCTTCGGACCTTCCTGCTCACGCGAGCTAATGGTTTCGGTGGTATCACCAAAAACATTCATACTGCTCATGTAGATATATTGTTTTACGCCTGCCTTCTTGGCCACATCGCATAATTCTACAGCAAGGTCTGTATTTATCTTATAGAACAAGCCTTCCATATCATCTGTAATCTTAATGTGAGCAATACCGACCACATTCACAACAGTATCAATACCTGTGAAGTCAATATCCTTAGGCTTCTGCTCGAACGAATTAATGATGATTACATTATTACCAGACTTTTTCAAAGCATGATAATAATGTTCACCGATGTAGCTGTTCTTTCCGTAAACTAATACTTTCTTCATTTCTGCACTAACTTTACTTAAAGTTTTCCCAATTTTCAATTACAGCATCCCATGGGGCACGATCTTCCTTGTCGTAGATATACACACACTTGGCGTCCTTAAAGTCGCGAAGCCACTCGGCAATGCTCACCATGCCACCTTCCACACGCTTACCATAGTCTATTACCTCACTCATCGAAGTGAATGGTTCAAATACCCTCCGGTCTGCAGGATCAATATAGCCGTTCTCCATACCCTTCACCCACAGGTAATCCAAAGGCATACCCGCAAACTTACAAGTCGGATTCCATGCTGACGCACGGAAATTTGTTTCCATAAAGTAGAAGGTGCCATCTTTGTCAATAAGGAACTCTACCTCAAACACGCCCTCGAAACCAATCTCTTCGAACATAGCTTGAAGCTTATGCTCCATCTCCTTATCCGTGAACATACACACATTGTGGAAAGGACTATAATATCCCTGTATCAAATACTTCCAAGTCATTTGGGTGATAATCTGCATATCCTTACCACGATTGATAGTATACCCCTCCAACGCCATCTCATTTTGTTTATCCACAAAATGCTGAATCATAATCAGTGGACTTGTAATCTTCTTAATGGACTCCTTCAGTTCTTCTTCGTTCTGGCAGACAAACACATCCCCTTTCCAACTACCCGAATTAGGCGAAATATCCTTAGTAATGATTGGATACCACAGTTGCTCTGGCAGCGGATCCTCCTTGCCAATAACATATGAATCCAATACGTTGAAACCATGCTTCTTTGCCAACTGCTGGATGTTGTATTTGTCCATAAACTCATTGATTCTGCCGACACGACCAGCGTTGTAGGTAATGAACTTATCCTTCCACTCGTCATAGTGCAAGTCGAAGTATCCCACCGACTTATCATCCGAGAATACAATATATGGTTTCTTCTCCATATTACCATACTCCTCCATCAACAACTTGTAGCCTTCCTCCACGGAGTCCACACGATGCAGTTTAGAAATGTACTTGCTCCGGCAAGCCACCTCATAACGTCTCTTCACTGAGATATACACAGGGTTAATACCGTTCTCGCCAAAAGCGCGAATCATATTCAACGGATTGTAGTGTTCTAGTGCAAACACGATGCACAAGTGACCATTGTAACTGTTGCTCATATAGTTAATGTAAGTCATTTCGTTCTTCTAGAAGTTAATAGCGTATTATTGTTAAGTCTAAAGAACTGATTCAGTAGTTTTCTATAATACTTATAAATATACTTTTCAAAGAACCAATGTCTTGACACCATTTTTTCCACAGCATCTGTATACATAGACTTTGGTCTTCTAAATGCTGACTGTTTAGGTTGATCAAAAATATGGAATAAATAAGATTCAATATCACCATCTTTATATTTTACAATACTTTCATTAAGCATTGACAAACATAACTTATCATTCTCATCTATTTCCTTTACCCTTGCCACAATATCATCTAATGTCTCATAATTATGGCAATTAACAAAAGCATTCTCATTAAAATCTTCTGCCACTCTTGGATCTCCCCAATAAATTGGAATTGTACCCGCCGCGAAAGCTTCAACTATTTTCTCTGTGCAATACCCACAATACGAAGTATTCTCGAAAGCGATAGAAAATTTGTGTTTTTGTTGAAAAGCAAATTTATCACTCACGGCACCGCCAATGTTGTTCATATAACGGCCTCCTGAATTCACTTTCTTATATTCGCACATCTTTAGAAAAATGTCAGTTCTTCGATCCTTAACAAAACAGTTAGAAACAACATAATTGCAAAATTCTTTTTTATTCTTCAAATCATCTATAGTGTACTTCTTCCTGTTCAAAATCATGTCAAAGAATTTTCTATACTGAAACAAGGTGAATAATGGAAGACGGAAATATCTGTCATCAAACGAGAACCTATCATACCCAATGCCGTAATCGCAGTGATTAAAATTTGGAGTATAGCATTCCGTAGTAAAGAATATTTTCACGCAATTATCATACTTTGCATTAAGATGCTCTTGACCAAACACTGAATAAATAACATAATCAGGTTCATCGGATAACTCAACTTTGTATTTTTTACTAAGAATTCCACTAAAATACTCATACCCGAGTTCAGTTGTGTAGGAGCCTTTATTAAAGTCTAAATATTTTAATTTTATAGTTTTCATTATCTCAGAATAATTTTTATTAAATAATCAAGTTCTGTCGTACCATATCGCTGGTCGATAGTAATAGGTATCACATATCGTGAAATCCAATGCTCGAAGCTACCTTTTGGTTGTTCATCACAGATATAGCTCCACCAGTGCCCCTGGAAATGCCTAGCCTTGAAAAGACGCTGAATAAGTCCATCGTCCTCCACTACCAACGGATACACCATAGGGATAGTCGTTTCATTATAATACTGCTTCGGATTAATCTTGTTGATGCCACCCAACCGATTGTGCATATAGTCGAAGTTATCACGTCTCTTTTGTTTAATCTGCTCATAGTCCGTTCCATCAAGGATAGTACGTGTCAATTTTGACATCTTCATGATGTCCTCCGTATCAATACGCTGTTCGTTAATATGGCGAGCTTCGTATCCCTTACCCTCACAACCATACTCTATACGCATCAACAGAAAAGCCGCCGTGTCTGAAGAATAACATTGAGGATATTCGCCTACATACTTGTGAGCACCCTTTCCAATCACATACGAGCCATCAGGCACACCTACAAATTTGCGGCAAGAGTAAATGTTCAATGCACCCGCTACAGGCTCACAAAAAAAACCCTGGCAGTTGTCGATGATAGGGTGTTCTGAAAGGCTTGCCAACTCAGACATGCGCTTGTGCGACATAATACCGTAGTAGTTCACAAACAAAACAGCCTCGTCTTTCTTAGCGTCCAAATCCGTTGGATTCCAATCATTGTCCGTATGGTAGAACTTCACCTTAGCACTATGCTTCAGCAACAACTCCCGAACAGTATCACACTGGTAATAGGGAATCCATATTGCCTTCACACCACTCACACGAAATGCATGCCAAATGGCAGAACGACCAGTATTTAGACGAGCAATATCCACCGACTGGTTATAATATTCCTTTCCCTTGGGGAACTGCATTTCTATGAAACTTCCAATCTCCATTATTCACCTATTTCTTTATCGGTTCTAAACTCGCTTTTATCTAACTTAGGTGCTCTAACCGAATCATCCGGACGACCAAAGCCAAGCACCAACTTGATAGTCGTAAAGAACACAATCCAATCTAGCTTTAGGCTCCAGTTACGCACATAGTACAAATCCTGCTCAGCCATCTGACGGCGGTTCTCCGACTCACCCTCATGGATAGCTTCCCAACCCGTGATGCCAGGACGCATAGACTGACGCTCCATCTGCTCTGTCTCAGTCATAACCAGCATTTCCTTAGGCAGAATAGGACGAGGGCCAATAAAAGACATCTCACCCGTTAAAATGTTCCATATTTGAAAGAGCTCATCCATATTCGTCTTGCGCACTATCATGCCCCACTTCTTCAGTCGCACCTCATCAGGAAGCAAATCTCCGTTCTCATTTCTCTCATTTGTCATCGAGCGAAGCTTATACAACGTAAAGTGACGGTTCCTATATCCGACGCGCACTTGCTTGAAAATAGGCGAAGAATCCGGTGAAGCAATAGCCACTAAAATCACACCAGCCAATAGCACAAACGTACAAGGAATAAACAGCACTAACGCCAAAAGCAAGTCAAACGTTCTCTTAATGAAATATCCCATTATATACAATATTT
Source organism: Parabacteroides sp. (assembly GCA_020026285.1). The sequence goes on from JAHHQS010000055.1 coordinate 9,932, forward strand.
ATTTACTATCAAAACACAAATAAAAGCAAGTTATTTTTACCATTCTAAAAAGAAATGGTAATATTCCAAAGATACTTCAAATCATACATTTAGTGCTTTTTGAAGTTCTGATAACACCAAATTTCTTTCATCAGTTGCTTTTTGAAGTAAATCATTAACTTTTTGCTTGAATTTGTTTTTATTATCCATTAAGCTTGAAAACATGGCATCAAGTTTCTCTGCAGAAACCTCTTCAATAGGTAATGAATATTCTGACAATCCCAAATCTTTCATAATACCTTTGCCCTTGTTTCCTCCATAAGTAATTGCGACTGTAGGAACCAAAGAATTAAGTGCAAAAATTACCGAATGGAAACGAGTACCAACAACGCAATCAAAATAAGAATAAACTTTCTGCAATTCTCTACACGTCAAACTTTTATCATTAATATATGTAATGCCATCTATATCTTTGCAAATCGATAACACATCTTCTATAGCATCGCAATCATTCTCATGTGCACTTGGTCCTAACGTATGAGCAACCATAGTAACATAAAATCCCATTTCTCTTGCAAAAATTATAAAACCACGAATTGATTGACAATATGCATTATAATGTTCCTTGGAATTTTCACTTTCAGGAAATCTATAAGGGCGCAATGTTATAGCAATGTTCTTGTTATTAATATCAACCCCATTGTTCTTCAAATACCCGACATAATCTTTTTTATCGGACGTTTGATAAAAAGCTAAATCCAAAGATTGTCGTGCTTTTATAACAGTTGTACTATCAAGGTATTCTTGGGATACAGATTCCCTAGTATAGACTAAAGAACATTTATTTAAAGTTTTCTCAAGCATTCTCTTCGCTATTTTATTTTTCAATGGTCCTATAGAATTAGGTAACAAAACAACAGGCTTCTTATAATGAGTAGCCAATTTATAATCAAACAAATAATAATAAAACTGATATGGGTCTGTGATTTTTCCATAGGAATGTAAAAAACCTCCACCTTTAACAAATACTGCGTCACACTCCTTAAACAATTTTATTGATTTTCTTTCTTCCCTGTTAAATAAGCACATAGCAAATTTATTCACACACTCAAACTTAGTTATTAGCAAACGAGTTCTGAGGTAGTCATATAGTGCACACCCGCCCCATAATAAAAGAGTCAACAAATCATAACCAACTTTATGATTATCATATATTCGAGAGGGATGCTTTAGAATTGGCGAAATGAGTTTGTACCCAAGTTCTTTTGTTTGGCAAACTTGATCTTCGTTATCAGAATCCATTAAGAACACTTCTATTGGCTCATCTTTAAATAAAGATTCCGCTAAATGCGCAGACTCCCATATTAAGGCTTGATCGCCACGATTTAAATCTGTATTGCTTGGAATAATTAATACTTTTTTCATACGACAATTTATAGTAACAGCAAAATTATAACAACGAAATAGAGGACTCGTATGCTGGCAAGTTTGACGAGGATAAAAAGAATAGATAAATAAAACAAGATAATATAAATAAATACACGATAAACCGCCCCAATCTTGACTTTCTATATTCTGCCAATGCACGTGGAACTAGAATCATTGCAAACATATTAAAATAGAAAGCAATTCTGAACATCTCGCCAATTACACCAGTCATTGCTTGAAAAATCAAGCCAACAAGCATCATATTAAGAAAAAAAACGTTTTCTTTACTATTATATATTAGATCCGCTCTTTTCACATAACAGAGCAGGAAAAGGAACAATTGAACAAAGTAACCAGATAGACTCAACTCACTTACAATAGATGTTCCATAGTGATCGAACCTATCACCTAAGAGCATAGCAGATACTATGGTAAACTGTTCTAAGTGAAACAAATTGCCAATTGAAACTGCACCTATTGCAATTAAAATGTACCAAGAATAAAATGGGAGAAGTCGAATGAAAAAAACAGCTAAAAATACTAAAGTCGAATTATGAATTGTAAATGCAATTGTTATTAATGCTAGGAATTTGATAAAAGCAAAATTATTGGCTATCAAAAAATCTCGTGATGTTGTAATTTTCATTAAATAGCGATAGGATATCATAACCAAAGACAACGCAGCTGCCTGCCTGATACCAGATGCAACAAATGCAAAATAGCCAAGCACAAACACTATTAAAAAAGCGACAGCATAATCTTTTGGGGTTTCTAAATTTTGTTTACAAAAAAAATACAATCCGATAGAAGGAAATAATGACCAAAACAACAGAAATACTTGATAGTTATCAGAAATGATAGATGGAAGCCAAGATAGAATTACATATAGTGGTTCTGTTTTTGTTTTTGAAAAGTCCCAAATTTTATCAAGTGACATTTTTTTAAAATAGTCAAAGTCACTAACATATCCCATTGTATCAGGAAAGCAATCAAAATTGCGAAGACCAATAATAAGCCAAATACAAAAACATAGCAATTTTAGAATCGTGTTATTACTATTTTTTTTTGAAAGATACCCTATCAATAATAATAAGAAAAACAATATATATATCACGACATTTAATTTAAAAATCAAAGTATTTTTCTATAAAGTTCGCAATACTTTTGTGAGAAGGAAAGTTTTGAAAAACGTTTTACAGCTATTGACCTACACTTAAACCTAACAGAGTCTGTGATGGCAGTGTTTTCTATTACAACCTTAAGTGCATCAGATGTACAATTTTGCGTAACAGCACCAACACCCTCAAATACTGATTCGACACTACCACCTGTTGGAAATGTTATAACAGGCGTACCACACGCAAGTGCTTCAATATTTACCGTTGGAAAATTGTCCTCTAATGTCGGATTCAAAAAAATATCAGCCATACTATAATATTCGGCTAATTCAGCTTGATTGTTAGTTCGTTTAATTGTTTTAATACTATATGGTAGATAACTAAGATCATCATCGTTCACTCCAATTAGAATAATTTTATATCTTGAATCTAATTTATCTACTAGTTCTGCGAAATACTTCCCTCCCTTTCTCTCTGAAAATCCACCCGATGAAACCCCTAATATGACAGTTTTCCCCTTGTAGCCCATTTTTTGCTTTATCAAATCATGATTTTGCGGTTTGAACACCTCCAAGTCAATACCATTATTTATTACATTTACAGATTGAGCAGTTGATAAAAACGAATCATTTACTATTTCTTTAAGCCAATTAGATGGTGTTACAATATTCAGGTTCTTACAAGAAGTAAACATTTTCTTTTTCTTTTCAAAATATTTCTTCGAGCGATCCACCCAGCTTTGAGGATATCTTGAAAGGCCCTCACAATCATAACAAGCTATTTTCCATTTATCACATCCGATATAATCAAAGTATGCACAATGCCCAGTAATAGGCCAACAATCATGAAAAGTCCAAACTACAGGTATATTGTGTTTAACTAAATATGCAAATAGCAGCTCAACATTCAGATAAAAGCCATGAATATTGTGAAGATGAACTATATCAGGCTTATACTTATCCAAATCAGAAAGCAATTTTGTTGTAGTCGTAAAGAATCCAAAACCATGATTACCTAACAAACGGTTTTCTAACTGAGATGCTCTCAAATGAAATACATCACCATACAACGATGCCCTTGAGGTTACTTCACCCATTGCACAGAATGCATGGCTATTTATTCTTATTGAATCCATGTAATCCTGTAAATCGGAAACAATTTTTCCGGTGCTTCCTATCCCGTAATATTGGTTAATTAGTGCAACTTTCATCAGTGTTGTCATAAAAATAATAACGCTTCTTGATATGCATTTTTTATTTAATGTTTAATTCAAATATTAGTTATTTATTCGACTTATAATATAGGGGGTATTTTCAAAAGTGCCACTTATAATCAAATGCTTAAAACAATTTTAATTTATTAAACGGGCTGAAGGGTTAACAATAATGGTTTTATCAGGTATATTTTTAACAATTGTCACATTCTGACCTATAACAACATTATTTCCAATTCGAATATCTCCAATTATTTTACTACCAGCACCAACAAACACATTATCACCTAATACTGGTGCTGGTGAACAAGTACTCTTGTGGCCGATTAAAACCATCGGATAGAGCGTGCAGTTTTCACCTAATTTACATTTAGAATTAATAATAATAGGTCCCCAATGCCAAATGGTCAATCCTTTGCCGCAAGTATTAGGGGGAATTTGGAACCCAGTTTTGTAACTATATTCTCGTAATAACCACCGATAATATAACGACATTAGGATATGATAAATACCCTTATTATTAAAATGATACTCAACATGCCTAAGAGTATAAATATACTTCCATATGTATTTCTGATCAGAAATGGGATTAGAAAACAAATGATTCATAACTCTTTTTCCCCACCATTCATTTTCCAAAGGAAAATTCTTTGCATCACAAGACAGATATTCCCTAAGGTCTTTTTTTGTAACTATCATATTGAAATTATAAGAAGATCTTAACTATTTAGTATTTTTAAAGTAAGATTTGCAATGTTTTTCCAAGAATAGTAATTTGTCACAAAATTACATAGAGTTATATTAGCATTGGACTTATTAATGCTTTCAAGATATGAAACACAAGTTTCAAACTTAGGCTCCAATATAGTAATAAACTCGTGTGGCAAATAACTATTCTCTATTTGTTCCGATGCAATCACTATATTACAACCACAAGCACTTGCCTCTAAAAGTGCGTTATTGGCTGTAAAGCGAAGTAGCGGCAAGAAAACAACATTAGATTTCCAATATAATTCACGCAACTCAACATCGCTAATACCACAAAAGCAATGAATATTTCGGTTGGTAAAGAACTTGTGATTTTCTTTTGAACAAATGACATTTATAATTTGATTCGGGTTCTTTTCAAGCAGTTTACAAAAAACCTCATTAGCAAGTTCAAAATTACGAAGCCAATTCCCCACCATTAGTATAGATCCATCTTTTTTAGTTTCGTAAGACAATGGCAACCGGTAAAAATCGCATCTAATACCATGTGGAACAAAGGAAACATTTTTTCTTTCAGTAACTTCTTCAAACAAAACGATTTCATCTTCTGACATTAATATTATGTGATCAATCCGCTTGAGGTAATTCAACCAGAAAGGTCTCTTTTTGAACCATTCGAATGGTTGGTGAAGTGTACATACCACCTTGTGACGACCAACACAGCGCAAAAAAAGATCATCTATAAGGTTTTCGCCATAGATAACATGAAAACATAAATTCTTGTTGGTAATAGATAACCATAAAACACGGAGTAAATACCAAGGCGCAATATGTTGGCCCCACAATATCCTATTTATACCTCTTATCATTTTCGCCAATACAGAACTCGACTTAGCAGAGAATTGATTATATAGTGTTTGACAATCAACACAATAATCATACTTCAAACTTGAAGCGATATGGTGGTACCCACCCATTGTATTCTCATGATGGGGAAAAGCAAACCCCACATATACTAATTTTAAATATTCCATAATTTGTATATTTGAATGCAATAATTTTTAAGCTGCGTTTCAAACTGAAATTTGATGTTTTACACTCATTTGTAGGGGTATAATGCACGTATTGTCCGTTTATGTTATTTAGTCTAAAATCGCTTTAAATCCTCACAATAAGTTAAGCGGCAAAAATCCGATTGACTTTATAACTTTCTAACTTTGATGTAAACAGATTGAGAAAGTATGGATATAATAGCAACGAGAAAACTAGTATACTCGAAAGGACTAGACTGAGGCATATCTGTGTATCTTGAATAAGTTATTGTTTTAATGCTATTAACATAATCAAATCTACATTGTATAATCATATTTATTCTTATTTAATTCCAATTCATTAAAAAGGATATCCCATTTGTCAGCTATGGTAGTTACATCAAACTGTTTACACGTTTGTAACGACTTATAAGATAATTTTTGCCATAGTTTGTTATCTTCCATCAGTCTAAAAAGAGCTTTTGTAAAAGCAGATATATCACCATTTGGTATAATTAATCCATTTTCCTCATTTGTAATTATATCGTGAAGTGATAAAAAAGAATCCATAACGATAGGAACAACACCATAACACTGTGCTTCGACTAGTGTCATTCCAAAACCCTCTAAAGAGGAAGTCATCAAAAAAATGCTTGCATTTTTATAATAAGGAACGGGATCTTGAAATCCAAGAAATTCAACCTTCTTAAGATTAAGATTACTTACGAGAGTTTCATATTCTAATTTACTAGAACCGTCTCCCACAATCTGGAATTTCCATTCGGAAAATCTGGATTTTGAATCTTTTTCAACGTTAGCCCAAACCTTAATAGCCCTTGATATATTTTTACAACTCTCTTCAAGTCTACCAACAATAAGAACTATTTTCTCTTTACTATTAGGTTCGTATTGGTAATATTCTTTTTGAGATAAAGGGTTTGAAATAGCGAAAACTTTTTCTTTATAATTATAGTGATTTGATACTTCTAAGTATTGGTTTAAGAATTGTGTTGAAAGAAATATATATTTATCGATATAAGGAAAATATTGTTCTACTTCCTGTATAGCTTTTTTTTCTAAAAAATATTCATAAAATGGTGCAATTAAAATTTTCACAACTTCTTTTATGGTATTAGTGAAAATACTACCATGTTTAATTTCTGGTTTTAAAAGCTTTGATAATCTATAGCTGATAGAAATGCGATTGTAGAAAGATGTATGTAAACATTTTACAACTTTTGCACTAGTTTTTATTTTTATTGAAGTAGTGTATTCTAACGGGATCCACTGATTAATAACAATTTCGATACTATTTTGCCTTATGTAATTACAAATTTGTTGATTAACAAATTCAGCCATACTAACATCATATGAGTTTTGATCACATTTGACATTGTCTATACGATATGAAACTATTCTATCATCTAACATAGCAAAGTTGCTAATCTTCGAATCTACAAAATAAACTACATGAACATTGTGTCCTCTCTTCTCAAATTCATTTGCCAAGCTTCTGGTAACTGTTTCTCCTCCCCCAAATTCGGGCCATAATCTTACTAAAAAAAGAATATTCATAATACTTATATAGGCTGAGGTTCCCCTGTGTGACAATTTTATTTCTAATAGGGTTTACTTAAATTTTGTAAGCTTTGTTTTTACTATACTCTTCAATGAAATTCTTTCCTCACAAGTCATTCCAACACAATAAATAAAAATGACGGATATAAACCAAGAAAAAATAGTTATTGTGATTAATTCAACAATCATATTCAAACATAATTGCTTTTTTAGCCATAATGGAATAAACAAACAAATTGGCAATGTAATGACAATTCTAAGGAGAACCTGTGACAAATAATCAAATATTTTAATTGATATTTGAGAAGAAAAAAAGATAATTCTAACAATAATGGCAAAAATTTCTATCGCCAATTGTATAAAATACACGCAATAGGGTGAAAAACCTAAATAAAGAAAAAGTAAAGATACAGGTAGATTTAGCAACAAGATGCCGCCTATAATTAACTGATATTTTTTAATAATGCCAGTGGCACTAATCGCCGTTGCAAATGGATTAGCCAACGCTGTTATAAATGAAACCAAAACCGACAATCTCACAAAGCCAACCAAATAAGGAGGAACTTCCTCCAGCCAAAGAGCCATCAGGGAATCTGCTTCTACAAATATAGGTATCGAAATAAAATAGAGCAAGAAGAAAGATATTTTTGAACTCCTAAGGACTAAAATATTCATTGACAACAAATCATCAGAAGCGTATTGCTTGATTATCTGAGGATTGACAGCTGTCTGGAAACTACTGCAGAATTGTATTAGACTGCCCTGTACCTGAGCGGCCAACCCCCTTGCTGTATTTACGATAGGACCGAAAAAGACGTTGAGAATCATATTTGTTCCCTGACTATACAATATAAATGCTAAATTTCCAATAATCGTCCAGCCTGAGAATGCTAACATCTCTTTTATCAGTTTTAACCCTATTTGTTTTACAAAACCGACTTCATTAAAATGCGTTTTACTATAATAGCCATATGATAATTGAATGGAAATTTGCGATACCATCAGTAGAATAGCATATATTACCAATCTATCATTTTGTGAGAATTTCAATGCAATAGCGATACCCAAGCGTAAAACTGCATCAATAAGTGTAATTGCTGCATATGCCCCCATTTTTTCATGAGCTATTATATCTGCATAAAATGGTACAGCAATAATAACAAAAAACAATGAAACTATAGAACAATGAAATGCTACTAAAGCTGCCCCCATACGCTCTATAGGAAATACCATAACCATATGAATATACCATAGACCAGCGCATTCGCATACGACAACAATCACGAGGGCGAAAATACTATGAATAAGCAAAGAAGCAGAGAATACTTCCTTTAATTTGTTAAGATTACCTTTGCCTAAATAATAAATTAAATAACGCTGAGTGCTGTTGCTCAATGACAAGTTCAAGAAAGATAACATTACAACAAACCCAGATACCACATTGTAAATACCAAAGTCAACTACACCCAGAGATTTAAGAATGAGCCTGCTAGTATAAAAAGAAATCAGCATACTAATAATCATTCTTAAATATAGAACTATAGTATTTTTTGCTATAACTTTATTATTTGTTGAACCCATTAATTGAATATAGAAATCCTGGTTTATTGAATGCTTTTAAGAAACTGAATAGATTGTCCTTGCATTTTGGCGAGACGATCTTCCACATCACCCCAGTCGATAGGCTTTAAATCATTAAGATCTGTTGATTCATCAACAATTCTATGCTCTAAATTAAGAGCGTTTAGAAGCGAAAAGAATCTAGCAGCTCCTCTTTCCTTGTTGACAACAACAATAAACGGTTTTCTAAAGATGATTGAAAAAGCCATGCCATGGAAAGAATCTGTACAAACAGCTTGCGAAGATCTTATAGAATCTAACCAATCAGAAACAGATGGTACAACACGTAAGTCTAAGGGTGCAGAAACATCCTCCACCTCACTATGTGGAAAAACAGAACTAGTATCTAAGATTTTTGAGTATGTCTCCACAATTGGCATCAAGCTTTTCTTATTGAGAATATATGCACATAACTTTCCTTCTCTATAAGATTCATGTTTTTCTATTAAACCAGAATAGAATTTATTATCAAGTAATAAAGTTGGGTCAAGTACAAATTCAGGCTTTTTCCCTAGCTTATCATAACATAAATCTATTGTTGATGATTCTCTTATACTAATTTTTAAAAAATATTTAATTGCATCCCTACAAATTGATGTTTCTTTTTCAGTAAACAACCACTCGTCTGTGCCAAACGATGCTGCATAGGAATATTTCTTAATATTGTTATCTATTTGATAAAGAAAAAATTCTGCTACATTTTGTACATAGCCCGGTCTCCATACTTGATCACTTCCTACAACAATTGCATCAAAACCTAATTTATTGATTTTTTTCATACTCTTACTTGAATAATAGAATTCGGTGTAAGGGCTCAAGTGTTTATCAATAAAAGGCTGTGTATATTTTGTAATAATAGGAAATTCGTCTCTGTATTTTTTACTAATTTGAACAATTATAGGTTTTCTAAATATATATTTTTTAATTGTACGAACAGTAATTCTAAGAAACGAATCTTTACGTTCTACATGTCTGCGTATTAACGTAACATCATGTCCGAGATCAACTAGTTTGGTCTTCAATGCTACAGCTTGCAAAATACTACCATAACCAGTTTCTACAGGTAATGTTAATAATCCTATTTTCATATCTAATCTTAACTTAATACTTTAATAAATAATTTACACGGATCAACCTAAGTAATTTATTTACAATCCGTCTTATCAGTACATGGCGTTTCAAAAAAGCCATTTCTTCTCGGACAGACTTGTGATTAATCCTCTTATAAAAATTCTTTCTATACACGCTACACGTACCACTCTTAACTGAAGCGGGATTTTTCATCATAACCTCACCAAATTCTCTACGTGTAAGCGTAAGCCCTTCTAAAAAATGAATTCCCTTTTCCGTGTTTGCAAGCACAACACTCACTCCCCTATCATCGTCAACGATAATATCATCACTTTGATAATTCCAGAAGTCTCCAAGTGTAATATCACTATTGCTACGTCCGGCCTTTGCAGGACATGAATAGCAAGAGTATCTTTGAACCGCACGTTTAAGAACACAACTAAAGAAGGAATTTTCATAATTGAAATCCGAGACAATATGCGTAGTAGCACGCTTAGATGATATTACAATCCTAAAATTTTTCCAACCTTTTGATTTCTCTCGGAATTCAATATTTGATATTTCTTGAGAAGGTTGACTGCTATTTATTTTAGGATATACCTCTTCTTTTAAATATTTACTCCACAAAAGAGGACTTGGCACACCTGCACAGATTAACTCAACAGCTAAAAGTTTATCGTATTCCTTATTAAGGAATAATTTCAGCGCCATTATTTGACACGATGTTCCACTAAATAATACTGGTATTCCATTTTGTAAGAGTTTTTTGGTTTGTAAATATACATCATTCATTCTGCTTTGTACATACTTGCTTCCACGCATTTTTTGCACATCATCTAATGTATACGCCACTTCATGCTTCACTCTCCAATTTTTATCGTAACATGCACCGATTACAGCACCTCCTTGATTAATTATTTTTTCTGCAAGATAAAAAAAGACACCACCTGAAGAACTTTTAAGCCTAATTTCCGCATTAGGATTAATCGCAGCAAAAACATCAATAGGATTCTTATTTTCTTGTAGATTAAGTTCTGGACAAGTCTTTTCACATAATCCGCAATTTATACATATGGATTCGTCTACAATTGGATACATGAAACCTTCTTCATCTGGTTTCATCGTAATACATTTTTTGGGGCATATCTGACTACACGCCTCACATCCACAACATTTAGATTTATCGGTAATTTTTATCATATGATTTATCCGCTACGCCCTTTTACCTACAAGCAAGAATTAGGTCAGGAGAAAAAAACTGATTCACCTTATAACGTTTATCAAATATAGAAAATAATTGTTTGCTTATTCCTTTCGTGATTAGCTACAAAAGTGTACCTGAACCTCCGGCAAAAACAATTCTTTTCATTGTATCTCAAATTGTAAGCGTCCAATTATACTTTAGTTATTTGAAAGCCCCTTACGTTACTCGTAATCCCCCTTATCACAGGACTCTCAAGGATAGAAACAATGTCCTTCCAATCAACCTGATAAACAGTCTTATCTTATTCAATGAGGATTTTCATAAACCAATAACCTCTCGAAAAAGTACGAGTATGAATATTGAAGGAGTGTTTCTCGTACATGACCATACGAAGACTGCGCTCATTCTTGGACATAAAAAAAGAAAACATCACCGTTATAAGGATTATGATGATAACTCATACGAATAGCTTTCATAATCAGGGAATAACAACAACGCATATCATGAAAATGCGGAAGGTAATAGAAATTCTTTAAGCCCGAAACTGCCAGCATAAAACCTCCAGATTATCTACCAAACGGAATAAAGTTAGTGTCCAATTTTGACATATCCTGTATGTATAGCCGCCAAAAGGCGGTCATACATTAAATAAGCTCAAAAAAGGAGTTGATTTTTAAAGTCTATTATTACCCAGTCCGATAGTCATGGGAAGAAAATTCTCATAATCCCTACGTCCGTTAACGATTGCCTGCAAAAACATTTTAAAGTATCGCAATGCAGGAACGCCCTGCATCTTGCAAGTGGATATGATCGTATAGTAAGCTGCAGATACTCTCGCCATCTTGTCACTGCCAAAGAATAAGGAGTTCTTGCGCTCACCGGACAGTGGGCATATGAATCGTTCCGCAATGGAATTGTCGATCGTATAAGAACCATCTTTGAGGTAAGCAAAAAGTTGAATCCAGAAAGTATTCAGGTAAAATTCAGAGCTTTCTCCATCAACTTGCCTCTGGAAGGATGCATATTCGACAGTATTGCATCCAGCTTGATGCGCAATCGTATGATGATCTCTTTAGTCTCTAGATTCTGGCGGCAAGTTGGTATCTGTTCAGCACTTAACTTACCATCTTCATATTCGGCTTCCAGATGATAAAGTTCTCCAACAGTATCTAAGAAGAAGGCGGTATCCTTATCTCCCCCTTGCTCCAAAACATATTTGAATTTTGCACGGGAATGAGTCAGACAGCAAAGATGATCGGTATCTATCAGTTCGTCATCCAAATACATATATACATTGGAGCCGTCAGACTGAAGCGCCTTGAGTTGGCTATCACCAAGGATGTGACGTAAAACCCTCATAACAGTAGATTACCACCTTAGCAGCCTTGTTCACCAGACACTACATATATTTCTTCCCATAGCGGTCTTCAACCTTCATACGACACTAGGTTTCATCGCAGTTGACGATAGAATCTTTCTCAAGACAAATATCTTTCAGTATCTTTATCAGTTCGGTAACGCTCAACATAAAGCCTCCAACTTCTCCACAAGATGTTTCAGACCATCGTGGCTTAGATTACGTTGCCGGATGTGAACACCATTGCTCATACTGATATCCACCATGATACGAACTGTTTCCTGACAGGAAGCAGGGTGAGAATCCTGAGGCTCCGAATGTTCCGGTTGACCTGAATCCAGATGACCGGTCACTTCTACCGGAGCCAACTTGTGACGTGTATCCTTCTACCATTTCTCAAAGAAGTCGTAGGAGACCTTGTTTCTAAAACAAAAGGATTGAATAGACTTTTTGTTACTCAACGCTTCAAACTTGTAGCGAAAGAAGAAACGTTCAAAACCGCTGTTACTATACATATTTATAGGGTCTCTGATTACAGCGACAAAGGTCTCCATTTTCTATAAATTATGCTAGATGTCTTTTGGGGACGCTAACCGAAAACAAGTTAAGACGTTATTTTGGGACACTTACCTCTTTCTTTGAAATTGGAACTAGAATTCGGCAAGCAGTTCACAAAAAATTTTCACATTTAAATGATACATCATTAAATTTACGGTTATATCGATCAGTCTACCTCGCTACACGGATACTGGTTTTCCTCCAAACTCTTTAAATGCTCCACAATCTCAAACTCTTCCCTCGTCAATT
>JAHHQS010000056.1 GCA_020026285.1 Parabacteroides sp.
TGTTTGTTCCCAGCAGGCATCCCACATGCGTAAGGCTCAAATTCGTCTTAGGCAACTTCATGCTGCACCTCCTTTCTCTAATCGTTCCACTCTTTTCTCGAGAGATTGATGTTTTGTATACAATTCGTTCAATCCTACGACAGATACCACAGCCCCTAGAGTCGCATAATCCAGAGCAAAGTATTTCTTTCCGTCTATACTATCGTAAGGAAGATACTCTGTAACTAGCTGAGGAAAAGTTTTTCTTACATCCTGAGCACTCAAACCTATCCTGATTGTCGGATCATTCACATTATTCCACTTATATAAGAAGGCCTTCAAATCCTTTATCTTAGGCAGAACATCCGTAACATAACTTTGTACATTCTTTAATCTTATATCGGATGTGTTAACAACATTACCATTAATAGTTACACCACCTGAGAGATTTGAAAATTGTGCCTGATAGCTTCCTATGAATAATCGTGTCGTATTATCTACTCTCAACGCGAGACTTCCACTACCATTTACAAAAGGATTTTTTGTCTTAAGAGATATGCCAAGCACCCCGCTATTAGAAATGGTTATGCCATTGTGAATTGTTCCTCCATCCCAACTTGGTCCAGCAGGTCCTCGTTCCCCAGCAGGTCCTTGTGGTCCTGTAGGACCAATATCACCAGTATATCCTCTCGGACCACGTTCTCCTTGTGGTCCAGCAGGTCCTATTGGGCCCGCAGCTCCTTGATACCCCCTCGGTCCTCGAATGTTGACAGATGAAGGAACAGAAGAACTAGAATCGTTAGTCCAAGAGATCACCCCCTCTGAAGAGACTGTTGGCTTCCACACAAGAGCCTTATCGCCACTTCCAGCCGTACAATAAAGTCTTCCATATCCGTCTATCTTGATTGTAACACCGTCTATCCGTACAAGGCCATACTGGTCATAGCTGCCAACAGGAATATCCATACCTTTAAAGCCTTCCGAGTAGGCAACAACATCCCCTTTCGCAAGAAATGTTCCCTCAAGGACAAAATTTCCGTTATTCGTTCCGGAGAAATAACCGGCAAGAATGCCGTTATTTTTAAAGCCAAGATCACCACCACTTTCGTATATAGACCATTTCCTGCTTCCTGACAAGATTAAAGAAGGAACACTCTTGCTTATTGTCAGGTCTCCGGTCATTGTGTCTCCCGCAATTTTTACGAACTTGCCATTGCCGTAACCATCTAGCGCGACAATCTGAGAGGACCCTTTTATAAAAAGAGAGGCAGTGTAATCGTTGTAAACAGTTCCCCAGTATGTGTTTTCTTTAAGTACATACTCAGCATGCTTGTGGCTTGCCGGAGTAAACACAGTAGGCTTGCCGGCCACATTATCCCAGTCAGTCGGGAATATAGTAGGCTTATCAGTAAGGTCATTCCATGAAGAAACACCAGCACCGATATTACCATCCACATAAAGACGGCCATTGTTATCCATCTTTATAGTTTTGTTATCTATCCGCACAAGGCCATACTGGTCATAACTGCTAACGGGTAATCCCATACCTTTAATACCTTCGGAGTAGGCAACAAAATCCCCTTTAGAAAACGCAGTATAATCTGTATTTAAAGTCCATTTATACGGATCATTAGGAAATCCATTATCGTTAAGATTCCACAAACCTTTATATTGAGCAATACTTTCAAGAATAAGTTTTTGCACTCTTCCATATCCATCTGTAATAGCTTTATTTAAGTCAGATAAAGCTTTTACTGCATCAATATTTTGATTTGCATTAACAACATTTTCTTTAAGTTCAGTTGTGTTCCCTTTTATAATAGTTTCTCCAATAGTTATAGTTTGATATGCTGGGATATCTAATCGTTTTTCTACTTTTAGCACCCGTGTAGAAAGAGCATTGTCGTTCCATTTAAAGACAACTGCTTGTCCGATATTTATATCCAGGGAATTTTCTATAAAAGCGACAGGGTTAGAAGGAAAGGTCCTTGAATCACGGTCTTCCTTCTGTTTATTGATTTCTTTCTGTAAAGCTTCGGCTAATTGTTCTTGAGCTCCTTTTGTATATTCTTCCGGCATACGGATATTAAAGAGGATAACATGATCGCCATCAGCAGGGATAAGGCTCACCGTTCCAGGAACAATTAACGTCCCTTCTTGAACAAAATTAATTTCATATTCCTGGGTTTCTTTATGATATGTGAGTTTGAATTCCCGGCCATTCAATTGTCCTGATTCAAATTTTACAGACAATTCAAGTCCTGACAACAACATGCCATTGGGATTTTTTTCCTTATCATATTCACTATCTTTGAAATCAAAGCCAGGAATTTGGAAAAACCAAATAGTATATTTGTCATAAATAGGATTTCCTTGTCCATCAACACCTATTTGGACTTTTTTACCGGAAGAATCTAGTACATCTTTAATATCTCCTCGAACATTAGAGATGGTTAAAGAAGATGAAGGATATATATTGTCAAAATAATATGTTTTAACAAAGACCTCTTCAGGTAGCAAATTCGGTTTTATATCGATATATCCTTCAGGATAAATTGAAGGATCAAGAGTAAGACGTTTGTTTACAATACTATTTGTAAACTCACTTTTATAGTCTTGTGTAATATTGCGAGTAGAGCCAAATGCATAGAATCTAGTATAAAAGCCTTCTCTGTTTTTTGTAATTGTAGGAATCCCAATATTATCGCCTACAGTTAAAACTATAGGTGTCCCTTTGACACATTTAGATAAATGAATAACCGAACCATCCACCCAAATTTCAGAATTAAATATATCAGCGATCATATTGGCCCCCTGGAATATTGAAACATTCTGAAAACTCAAAGTCTGCATTTTATCCTGAGCAATAGAAGATTCAATGGAGTATGTATATGTTTCGCCTGTATATTTCTTTATAGCTTTAATTAATGTCTCCATAAACATTCCGGGATACGCTGTTAAAACCCAATCTGTTTCAACCCCATTATCTGTAATAAGAAAGAATGGTTTTTTACTCCATGAAGCAATTTTATCATAAAATTTAGGAGTATACCGATACACCATTTCATTTACAAATGCAGGCTGATAAGGTTCCAATAAAGAATATCTTTTTCCATTATGTTCAATAAAAGCCCCGATAGGCAATTCTATTAACTCAGAATCCTCCCATGATAAATCGATGAAACATAAGTCCATCAAAATATCAACGCTTTTACAAGTATCTGTTATTAATACAGATTTAAGTATTTTACCGGATATATCTTTTATGTCGATCATATCCCCAAAGTTTGTAAAACAAAAAAATGGAAGCCATATATAAATGACTCCCATTCAAAACAATAGAAAGAATGTTTGTTATTCTCTGTTTTTAGGATTCGGCTCCTCAAAACGAGCACTGAATTTTGAAAAATCTCTTTTTGTATTCAGAGCATAGGAAATGTTTTTTCCCATATAAATCAGATGATATACTTCACTGTTCAGAGCAGGAATTTTAACATCGAATGTTCCTTTTTCCAATTCTGTTTGAAAAGACTTTTTCTTGATTTGATAGTCTTGTGCAGATTCTCCTGTAATAGTAAAGCCTAATGTCATTTCACGAGAGTCTACCTTTGCGTTAACTACTGAAACCCTTTTACCATGTTCCAATCTGCTTTTGTTTTCAATATACTCTTTCATGGGGAGTATGGCATCTATTGTGTCAAGAAAGCCGTTGCCCATATTGATACCCCATGTAGTCCAGGCATCCTTGCCGTTTATAAAAAGTTCTCCTGTCATAATAAAATCCTTCCTGTTCCATCATTAACAATCTTATATTCACCTCCAAAATTCTCTATCATGACTACAGCATTGTCTCTTAATCTGATTTCTGCTGAAGCACCATGCATGAGAATAATTTTATAGACTTTATCCAATCCTGAATAGGACAACACTCCTCTACAATGAATGAGAGCGATGTCTTCATTTATACACCTTGTTTCTGTTTCGACAAAAACATTATAGGTCTTGACATTATCTTTAATAGAACGGAACATATCCAGGGTAGGGAAGTCCTTCTTTTTACAAAATTCTCGTCCCTGGGGAGAAAAGAACAGTTCACATAGACTCCTCCAGTTAGTTGCATTGTCTGTTTTTTTACATGCACCTAAAAGAACTGCTTTTTTTATTATATCATCTACTGTCATAACTTGCTTGTATTAAGTTTAACTTCCGCAATATCTTTTTGAATTTCTTTAATAGGTTTTACTATCGCTCCGGTATTCTCCCTGATCTGTTGTAATTCCAGATAGGAGTTTGCAAGAATGGTCCTTGTCTCGTCGGCTATATTGCTTATTCCTTGAATATCCAATCTCATGTCAGAGATAGAACCTTTAATCTCTGTAATAGCAGTTGTCTGTTGAGCAACCTGCATTTCAACCCTGACTCCCGTCTCCTGTAAAGCTGTGAAACGTCCATTAAGTTCAGAACCGGTTTCCTGGCTCATTGTTTCAAAACCTCCAGCAGTAGCTTTCTGTGGATCGTTCCTCTTGTCTTTATCAAACAGACTCTCTGCCCAACCGAACTGCTTGTCCAAATCTTTCTGCAATTCTTCGGCCATATTGTAAATATAATCTTGTTCCCAACCAGATAATACATTGTCAGCATAGAACTCCTGTAGCTTCTGTCTGATTTTCTCCATGGAGCCTGAAGCTTTTACTGCAGCTTTGATTGACTCTGTAACCATTTGCTGCATCATCCTCTTGACAACTTCTTTCGCAGATTCAGCACGATTCTCTCCGGAAGTCCAGGCTTCAGCATAAGCCGAAGAAAAACTATCAATAGCAGACTTCAAATCTTCTCCGAAGATGGCATCAACAGCTTTCTCTTTGTTATCTGCTATGGCTTCATTGATATCGTTGATTTGTTCTTGCCAATCCTTTATTCTGTCTTTATCAGTTTTTTTCTTATCTTCTTCTTCCTTTATCTGATTCTGAATAAGGACTTTCTGTTGTTCAAGAAGTGTATTCTGATCTTCAATAAGACTTTTTGCTTCATTGCTATAGGCTTTCTGAATAGACTTGTCTAACTTCTCATAGGAATGGTCTAATACATCAATCTGATTCTGTAAACGTTGGATTCTCTTTTCATTCTTTGCATCGTGAATCTTTGCAATAGCTGCTCCTAGTGAAGACACAACGCCTATAGCAGCTCCGGCTGCAGAACTGATAGGACCGAACATTGCTCCAGCTTTGGCTCCATTCATGGCTGAGCCAATTGTATCCATTGCTACATTTAATCCATCAGCAACACCGTTCATAAGATCACTGCCGAAGGCATCGCCAAGTTTAGAAAATGAATTTGAGAGAAAATCTACAGACTGCTTGATATTGGAAACACCCATCGAGACCAGTTCTAGTGCTTCAGAAAGTTTTTTCTTTTCATTTCCGGCATTGATAATTCGTTTCAATCCTTCAGCTACCTGATCATAAGCAGGACGTAACTTATCTGCAGCTTCTTTGTTCTCTTTAAAAGCAACAGATATCTGTCTCATCTTTTCAGGATCTTTGCTCCATATCTCGAACTGCTCTTTGGTGATTCCTAGCTCAATACCTTTTCCTTCATTCCATTTTTTATTACGAAGAAATTCTAAAGCTTCACTTCCTCTTTCTGTAAGGTCTATTAATTCTTCCAAGGAACGTTCAGACATATCGCCAAATAGCTGTACAATGGCATTTGTCGTTTCTTCTGTTTCTGCATCAAGGTCAGCCAGTTCCTGTTTCATCTGTTCAGAGAAAGTAAGTTTTGCACCCTCTGTCTCTGCATTTTTCATTTTATCATTATAGATATCAATAATCGCCTGACGTTTCTGCATGAAAGTTCCATATTCTTTCAGATATTCATTCATGGCATTACGTTCATTGGCTATATCCTTTTCTATCTCTTCAGGAGTGATTAAAGAGACGTCTTCATCTTGTACAGAAATAGTCATTGGCTTTGGTGTATCTGTCCGATTCCTTTCATTTTTCTTTTGTTGTGATAAAACCCTCTGTCCTGTTAACCTTTCATAAGCCTCTCTTGCAGCATCTTTCTTTTTTCTTGATTCTAATACTTCATTTTCCTTTGCGTCTTTGTCTCTTTCTATTTTATCATATTCTGCCTTTGCTTCTTCCCATGCTTCTTTAGCTTCTTCAACAGCTTTTTTATAGGTCCTTTCCGTTGTCTCGGAGTTTGCCTTCAATATTTTTTGGCTATAGCTTTCAAGTCCTTTTTTCTGCTCTGCTAAATAAGCTTCTTCTTCAGCAATTTTCTGGCTATTGTCCACCTTAACTTGTGTTCCGGTATACATGTCAACATAAAGAGCCTTTCCATTCTCTGCACGAAGTTTTTTAAGCTTTTGCTCTGATTCTTCTATATTTCGAACATAATTATCATAAACGTTTGTATCACGTTCCTGATTGAGAATCTTATTTGCTTTAGCTAAATCCAATACAGCTAATTCTTCACGCTTATAAGCACTTGTTATAGACGGAGACAACTTTTGCAATTGTTCATAAGCCGTAACCTTTGCGAGTTCAGTCTCGGATTCATCTTGAATAACCCTTATAAGAGATTCGACCTGATTCTTTCTTTCAGCTTCCTGTTTGGTGAATTTTTCCTGTTCATCGTTGAGTTTCTTCTGAGCTCTTTCTGCTGCAGTCGTTGAATCTCGCAATGTCCATAGTACAGCCACAAGCCCTGCTATAGCTGTCGCAACTGCCACATAGGGATTTGTAAGCATGGAAGCATTTAATAACATCTGAGCCTTTCTTGCAGCTATTCTGACGTTTGTCAGGGCTATTTCAGCTAGAGTGTGTTTGCTTGTTGCCATTGTTGTTAAGGCTAAAGCAGTCCTGTATACTCCATAAGTTCCAACAAGACCAACTAAAACCTTTCCTACAGTTTCATAATTCTCTATCAAAGCTGTTACAGCCTGAGTACTTTTTATTATAACTCCTTGAGATGATTTACCTATCTCGTTCAGCATCATTTCTGTAGCTTCCTGCATCATGGATATCTGTCCAGGAATAGTTTTTGCACCTTCTGCAGCCATCCCAAAGAATTTTCCGCCTTCACTTGTAGCATCAATAAAAGCCTGTTGAACCATCTGGGCAGATATGGCACCCTTGCTCATCTGCTCCTTTAGCTTACCTATTTCAACCCCTGTTTTTTCTGAAATCTGTTTGAGAGGATTGAATCCTGCGTTGATCATCTGATTCAGGTCCTGCCCCATCAGCTTACCTGCAGCCGACATCTGAGAGAATGCCAGGGCTAGAGAATTAAAGTGGACCGTATCACCCATGGAGATATCGCCCATAGCTTTCAGATATTTAATGGAATCTTGAGCTTCTATACCGAATCCCATCATCATCTTTAATGCTCCAGCCATATCTTTAGTATTCAATGGAGAAATTAAAGCGTAATCTTTAATCTGCTTCATAAGATCATCTAACTGGTCCTTGTTATCGCCAAGGAGAACACCAATAGATGTTTGCATGGATTCAAATTCACCTCTGACTCGAATAACTTCTGAGCCTAGTTGCTTTAATGCCGTTACTCCTCCTATAACACCTAACAGCTTTCCAAAAGAAAGGCTGAATCTCTCACTTGACCGAGAAGCCTCTTCCATTTTTTTCTTCAGGTTATTTTCCATTGCAGCTCCGGCTTCTGCTGCCAGGGAAACCAGTTCTTTCATTTCTTTTCTAGTAGAACTTAACTGTTCTTCTAATTTTTTTATACTAGAAGAAGATGATGTCGCATTCATTTTACGAAGCTGGTCTTCCAGTTTCTTGCATTCCTCTCTCAACCGTAAAACCTTTTCGTAGTCAGCTTCTACTTTAAAATATAATGTACTCATTTGGACTTGTTTTTTATCATTTTAAATTTAGGATTATCTCTTGCTGATTTATATACCATAACCTCACCTGTCACCTCATGGAATTTGTCTTTTTGCATGATTAGTAGGTTTTTATAAGGTATTTCATAAACCACTTCTTTATATGACAAATGCAGAACTTCAATGAACGATGCTATCTGTCCAAGCAGGCAGTTATTCCCTGCAGTCAGGGTTTTGCTATCAGTTCCGCTACGTTCTTGGCTAAAACTGATAGCTTGGTAAAATTTTCAACAGAAATCATAGAATAGGAGACAACAAGAGCATTTACGATTTCCTCAAAAGTTCCATGACTGAGTGTTTTGGAAAGTTTGGCACTACCACATATAAACCAGGATAATGCCTTGCATAAATCTTCGGAGTTTTTTAGACCTTTCAAGGCATCCTCAATATTGTTTTCTCCTCCGAAATCTGACAAATATTTACCAGCTCCAGCCAATCGGTATATGGTTGGGGATGGAACAAAATATACTTTATCATTAACAATAACAGTCTTTGAATCTTCTCCAATGATTGCATCTGTTACTAATTTAGATCCTATACTCATAATTTGAAAAAATAAAGGCGAACGAATAAACCACCCGCCCGCCTAAAATTGTAACCTGTATTTGATATTAATCCTGTAAAGCCTTATCTGCTACATCAAACCAATATTCAGATCCGATTCCTGAAGATCCTTCTTCCGGAATAGCCTGGATACCGATTGCAATTGCATCATCAGTACTTTTCCCTGTACCGATAATATTTGCATTTGGAAAGATTATACAAACATCATCTTCTGTTACTGCATATAATGCTTTGTGGATTTGTGCAGCCTTTCCTCGTTTCCATGAAGTTGCTGTAGCTGTACCACCTTGTAAATCGGCTTTTGTTTGGAAATCGTATTTACCAATGGCAAAAGATATTTTTACATCACCGGGTTCCACATTTGAACGATAGATCTGGCCGGTCAATTGGTTCTTGTATTTGTCAACAGCAGCTTCTGCTTCTTCATATTGGAATGTTCCTTGATGAGAGTTTGTTATCTTTGTAGCAGCGTCAAAAGCTGCCTTGATACCTTCTTCTGTAGGTTCAGCTCCCAAAGGTTCCGCATAACGCAATTTCTTAATTTTAATTGCTGAAATTTCTCTTCCTGACATATTATAAAGTATTAAGAGTTTCAAATAATAATTTTACATTCACATAATGACAGCCTAACGAACCGTCTTCCTCTATACCAATTCTTCCTGGAGAATATCTGTATCTTGTAGAATCAAAAATGTCTGTATGAAAGGATTTGAAATAAATCTTTGCCTGACGTTCCAGTTCATTCAAACGAATGAGATCAGCACAGCCCTTATCATTACGATCCGGAACACAAATATTTACCTCGATATAGCTTTTCTCCCAGTACTTACCTGGTGTCTGATCGTTATGAGATATAACATGGATTCTTTCCTTATCTATTTTACCTTCAGGAATATTTCCTTTCTGATATACAGGCAAGTCGAAAATCCGGCAATCCTTGACAATGATATTTGCTATATCTGTTGTAGTTATCATCTTTCAAATTCCTTTTTACATTCATTTTCCGCATACAATGCTGCACTTGATATGACTTCATACCCTCTTGATTCAACCTGAGAAGCATAGTCTGCGGAGTTAAATATACCTAAACCATCTTCTAAAACTTCCGATTCGTTGGAATGTCGAAGATTTCCGGTTCGGTCTCTGTAATTTCCGTTCTTCTTTGCGAATAGAACAGCTTTTTCTCCGATTTCAGTCTGTTTCTCTTTCACATTGGTCATTTCATTATTCAGAAAACTTTCAACATCTGATAGGTCATATTCTATATCCATATATCACATCTTCCTTTAAGTTCTTCTGAATAACATTCAGCATTTTTTATAACCAGTCCTTCTCCAATAACCGAATTGTCCAAGCCTAAACATCTGACTTTTGTGTCTAATGGAATCTTACTCCCTTCATAGACTACATGATATGAGTACACCCATGCTTTCCCATTGACAGAAATCTCCTTGTTTTGGGAATTATCATGGCAAAAACATTTTGGTCCGTCCTGCCATTCCTTGTTCCCAGTTCCAGGGATAGGTCTGCCGTATTCATCATTACGTTCAGGTGTGACTACGAGTATTTGCAGTTTATGTGGAGCAGCTTCTAACATTATAAAAAAGTAATTTTAGGTTTAGGCAACTGGTTCTCTAATCCATATTGTTTACAGAGGTTAGTGTAATAAACTTTCAAACCTTCTTTATCCCATGATTTTGAAACGGAATGTCCGTTTTCGCTTACAGAGTATGAAGAAGGACGGGCTAATAGGGAAGGTATCATCTTTGCCATCTGGACTGAAACAGCCTCGAAGTTTTCAGTACTAATATCATCTTCTCCATTCAATCCCGTAGACAATGAAAATTCAAGCAGTTCGGCCTCACTTACGTGATAACCGAACGAGCCGAACTTCTGTCTTATGTAGTCGTTTATTGTCATGCATTCATTGTTGAAAGGTCAAGAATTGTAATCTTGTTAGGGTTAGCGATTTCAGGAACCCACTCGCAGTAATATTCTGTGAATGTACCCTCCTCATTACTCTTTGAAGAAATGAAATGACCGCCATCCAAATCAGTATAAGCTTTTCCTGCATATTTGTTACGTCGTTCATACGGATCGTACCAACGCATCTTGCCTTGCTGTTCTGAATGGAATAAGCCGATATGATCGTCTGCATATACCTGTTTGAATGTTCCATCAGGCAACTGAACCAGGTCTTCATTAATTTTAATTGCAGGTAAACCAACTCCGGTAAACACCTGTGTAGCCAATTGTGATGTAATAAGACCTGCTCCAAGATTAAATTCTTCCTTACCAGGTAAAACCATCTTGAATGTCGAACCAAATTCATCACAACCTACAATGTTTTTGTTGAATGTAGATCGAGACATTTCCATGAATGCATATCTGCCATATTTTGCCTTCAATGTTTCCAATTGTGCTTTCAGATAACTGATGAATTTTGTTTTCTCTTCTGATCTCGGAGTCAAGATGTTTACAGGAATTTCCATATCTACAAGAGATACTCCATTCTCATTGTCAGCAACGGTAACACTTGCCTTACCTGTAGAACGTAAGCTCCCGACCAGAATATCCATACGTTTGTGAGGAGCAAGAATACACTGACGCATATCATCAACAATATAATCAATGATTGCATTCATTGCTGCAGCCTGATCTGCTGTGTTTGCATTGTTGAATTTTCTAACCAATGCATCCAGCATGTCAAGTCTGTCGGTATCCATCTGATATTTGTCACCCATTTGAATGACTTCCAACATTCCTGATCCAAGAGACTGACGACTTCTCAAAGGTTTTTCAGAGTTTCTGTCGATTACAGAACCTGCGGTTACACCTAGAACCGTACCCATATATGAGCGAAATGCACGAGATGTGGTTTCCTGAAAAGAAAGATTTTTCTGCCAGTAGATTTTATCCAATCCCATAGCGATAGTTCTGTCAATTACCGCCTTCTGAATATTCGCATCATTAAATAAAGCTTGTACTGTCAAATACATAATTCAAAAATTTAGGATTAGTCAATAAATAAATAACGTGCGCCCAAATCAGCAATGTCCTTATCAGAGATAGGAACTGCCACTTTTGTTCGCTTGATTTCATAGATACGCGCAATACCTGTTACTGTTGCACCTTCTTCCACTGGAGTTAGAGAATAATTCAGAACATTAGCTTTGTTCTTCTGAGTTGTTCCACCAGCTGCAGAAGCTTCAAATAATACTGTACCTGCATTAATATCTGCTCCAAACTGTTCTGCTAAAGTGAGTTTGTCAAAAGCCGGATCAGTCTTGTCTATAGCATTAATTGTTGCACCTTTAGAGCCGTTTCCGATATGCATACCCACGTAAGCCATTGAACCCTTGCAGATTTTCATGGTAGTTGTGTCGCTAGAATTGGTATATTTTACATATACCTTAACGTTTTTCACTGCGACCGCTTTACGTGTTTTGAAATCTACATGTAATGGAGCAAGTGACGGAAGATTCTTCAAACTGATATTCGCGATATCCAAATTGAAACCTCCAGACAGACGCATACAGGTGTCGAATCGAGCTGCTTCTTCGTTGACCTTAATTGAATTAAGATCGTACTTCATCTTTTTACCCATTTGTCTCAGTTTTAAGTTTTACTTTTTATTTAATTCGTCGGTTCCTTTCCCAATCAGTGAAGCAACTTCCTGAGAGTTCTTCTCTATCTTCTGCTCTGCTGTTTCGGGAGGTGTTACGCCTTGAAATCCTGCATTAGAGAACTCCTGTTTCAAGTCCTTGAAATACACATCCAAGTCCTCGTCGTCCTTAATAGCACATCGTTTGGCGTAATTTTCGGGTATTCCATATTCCTTTGCTTTAGACAGGATTTGTTCCAGTCTTGTCGCATGAGCCTTCTCCAACTCCATTGAGCTTAACTTTTCAGAAAAAGGTTTGACTGCTGCACTAACAGCATCAGCAATCATTTTTGCCATATCTTCCGGAGGAGTAGGTTGGGGAGTAGGAGTTGGTTTAGGTGTTGGATCCTCGATAGGTTTTCCGTCTTTCAAGTTATGTTTCTTCTCGTAGTTCTGAATGGAAGAGCGAGTAGCACCATCTGCACGGAAATCACCGTATGATGTCAATACGTCCTGAAAACCGATACCCTCCACAATAGAGTCTACCTTTGTTTCGTCCGTCACATTCTCTGCCTTTTTACTGGCAATACGGGTTAAAATAGCATCGTCAACCCCAGGGAATTTGGTTTTGAGTTTTGCTAGTATTAATTCTTGAATTGTCATACCGATATAAGATTGATTTATAAATTCTTATCGGTAAATTTACTTATAGAGAAAGGATGGTAATAAAAATTAAGGTCTTGATATGAAACAATGAGAGAAAGGTTTGTTTTTGAATAAAAAAAGCGTGACTTTTTCTATAATCACGCCTATATTAATTTGTAATTTCTCACTTTGCTAACTCCAGTTCTTTCTGCAAAGCTTCACGAATATATGCATTAATTGTTATACCCGCGTCACGTGCAAGCATTGCTATTCGGCTGTGCATCTCTGGAGTTATACGAATGTTCAAAGTTCCACTAAAAGGTTTCCTTGGTTCTATTCCGTCAACTTTGCATCCTTCCAAATAGCTGTCTATGCCAGCTTCAAAATCAGTGCGAAGCTCATTCAATGTGTTACCCTCGTATACAATCAAATCCTTGCTCATTCCTAACACTTTTCCAAATAAACAGTCATCCTCTTTGCTATATTCAACAGAACCTTTATATCCTTTATATTCCAAATAATCCATAATCAAAAATTATTTAATAAAACCATTATTTTTTAGATGCTGATATATTGTTTTAATCATCCAAGCTTTCATAATACTACCAGGGTGCGGTCTGTGAATGTCTATGTATAGCCCTTTCTGTTCATTCTTGAAGCGTACACGTGAACCCGAAGTGGCACCTTTAGTCTGTTCAATATAGCCAAAAATAGCCAAAAGCTTCAAGGTCTCTTCATATGTGAAATCTTTAGGCAAGTTACAGAACCTATTTATCAACTTTTCTTTAGTCCCCATAGTTGTTTTTTCTTTCTGCAAATGTAACTAAAATTAGTTACATGGCAAATAAAATCAGATATAATTATAAAAAAAACGACAACTTATATAAATTGCCGTTTTTGTTCTATTCCTTAGATTGAAGGAATGTAAACCCCGAATATTTTTAGACTACTCTTTGATTTTCATATTTTCTTCTATTTCCTTCAACTCTTCATCCACACGATCTGCATTTCCGGCAAACATGATACCTTCACGTTTTGACCATATTCCACCACTAACAGCGGTAACAGCAGTGTTGACCTTATCATCAAGATCGTCTATCAGATATGGAACCAGTTCTGTGTTAATGTCAATTGTTTTAGAAGCCTTGTCAAATTCTGATGGATTAATATCTCCTAATGCGGAAACAGTGAAATTTACTCGTCTTTGCATAAACTCTCCGATTTCTTCTGCATGGTTTTCTACGGCCATATGTGCACCCATAAACATGAAACGGAATGCTGTACCTGAAGCTTTACCAACACCTTTCAATGTTTCGAACGAGATACGTGGAGTATTCGTCATATCATAAGCTGCATTCGTCAAGGTCTCAGCCTCAAATTTCACTGTATCTGGAACCTGATTCCATGTCAGATATTGAGCATCTGCACCTTCCTCCATTTTGACCATGCGATCTTTTGTCTTACCCATAAAGCCATTCACTTCACCAACTAATTTTAATAAAGGGAAGAAGTGATAATCAATACAATCAGCATAGTTTGAAAGAAGTTTTTCTAACCTCACTCGGAAAGTCTTAATCTTTTCACAATACGCCTCTGGACGATAACTATAGATAACAGGCAATTTGGAAAAACCATGAGCGAATCTTTTTTCAGTCGTTCCATCTGAGCCCGTATCCCATTGATAAACATTAGTGTCTGTTATAGTCATAAAACTTACAACCTCTTTTCCATCATCATCCTTCTTTTTATACTCTCTTGAAAAAGCGGCTAAATCACCTGTCTCGTCAAAGAAGGGATAAAGCTTATCACCTCGAAATGGAGACCATATAACACTCTTTAATTTCCGCGTAGGTTTAGTCTTGCCTCCAAAAATAGACTTGATCTTATTCCAGAATTTTATCCAGAATGAATCATCCTCGACTGCAAACCAGTATTCAGCCACTTCTTTCTCTGAAAGCCACGCACGAACAATTTTTTTATTACGATATTTGATTTTGTTTGTTTTGAACACGGATTTAACGGCATCTAATAACTTCTGTTCGTCATCATTATTTGGATTACATTCCAATGATGGTTCTGTACCCACAGTGAAAGCTGTCTGGATATTAACAATATCCTGCTCCAAAGGAATAGTGATACGATTGACTTCTTGTGTTTCATATTTAGCAGGTAATTTGTGTGTCTTACCTGTTTTTTCATCGAAAATGATCTCTTCCTCCTTCTTCAGAACACGTCTGTCTGGATATTTGACTTTATCTGTCATAATCTCATGAAGAGATGGATTCCAATCACTCCATAATTTAACTCTGTCTGGTTGTTCTGTCTTACGGCCCTTCTTTAAGTATTCTATTTTCTGTCCGATATCGGATAATGCTAAAATTTCGTCTATTGTCATATTTGTAAAGTTAATGAGTGAATATTCCTTCCAGGTTCTTTGGCTTCTGGATACGGCCCAACAGCTCTCCTAAAACCCAATATCGGGCTGCATCTATGCCATGATTATCGTGGTCTTCGGGTTCATTGATATAATTTCCATCCTTGTCTTTCGCCCAAACATATTTGCGAAATTCGTTTTGCAGATTATATGATCGTTTGGTGATAAATATTTCATATTCCTTCATCTTGTCAATACCGGCAACAATGGAACCTGAACCCTTAGATACTGCATAGATTCTAATTCCTCCATTATGAATTTCTTGTATTGTTCTTGGATCGGCACTGTCTGCAATAGTCTTAAAATTCCAGGGACGAAGAGTCTTTATTATGTCTGAGGAAAGTAGGCCAGTTCTATAATCAACTTCATCAAGATATAATCTGTTGTCTACGATACCGCAACGGATAACTGCAGTAGGATCGTGAGTAAAGCCGAAGTCAAGCCCCATACCGACCTTCTTACATTCAGGGAACTCGTCAATAATACCCCATTTTTTGAAGACTGCTCCTTCAGCAACATCGGCCCATCTTCCGATTACGACATGGGCATATTTTTCAGGATTGGTCTCTTTCATATCGTTCACCTCCTTCAGAAACTCTGGTGAAAGATTATCCATATTGTCAAAATAGGTTGTATGGATATGGAGAACATTAGGGTGGGTTGATATTTGAACATTCACTCCGTCAATATCTACAAGTTTGTGCGTATTCTCGATATATTTCTTGTAGATGAAATGGTTGGAGTCACAAGGGTTCATGATGATTATGATTCTGTTCTGGATACCCTTCTTACGGATGGAAAGCATTATCTTATCATAGTCCTCTTCGCTCGTGAATTCCTCCGCTTCATCGCATACAAACGTGGTGATACCCTGGATGGATTTCAGCTTAGCCGTCTGATTGCCGCTAGATGTCTTGATTCCTCGAAACATAATTCGGCTGCCAGTCATTCTGTTAATGATATCCGTCTTGGTTGACTTGAAATATTTATCCGTTCCGTCAAGTTCGACCTTCTCCAGCATTTCGGGAATGATTGACATCCCTGCGGAGACCATTGTATATCGAGTGTAGAGAATCTGATGTACTATCTTTGTTATAGGAGTCTGTTCAAAGGTCAGACGTTCAATAAAGGTGGAAGCATTGAAAGACTTTCCGCTACCACGACCACCCGTTATAAGAATAATGAACTTCTCTTTGTCAGTGTACAAAGGATAATATATTTTCTGCGGCTGAATCATTTTACTTTCTCTTTAATCCAAGAATCGATATCTATGCCATGATCAATATCCTGCGGAATGTCGGCTTCTTCATCTTGCTTTCGCTCTATCTTTCTCCACTCTTCATCATGATGGTATAACCATACTGACATGGCTTGAAGGTTTGGAGCAAGTTCACCCTCCACTGTTTGAATCTCTGTTTCTCCAGTCAATTCTCCATCCATATCCCTAACAGCACGTTTTGTTACAGATTTGGTTTTTACTCCACCCATAGCCATAGCAAGGAATTTGGCTCGAACTGCTGCATTTATTGTCGCACGCCCGCGCGCTAATACTTGAGATAATTGAGGGGTAGAATTTTTCTTCTGACTGAAATAGCTTGGGTCTAATCCTAAAGCATAGGCAATTTCCTTATCCGTGAATCCTTTTTTCGCATAAGATTCTACAGAAGAAAGAAAATCCTCCCCTGTATAATCATACTTGGGTTTACTCCCCCCTGTATACGTTCTCTTTTCAGATTCACTTTTGTTCATATCACTTATTCACTCCAAGGATTTTCGTCTTCTTCCTCAACGTAAATCCGTTTTAGTTTATCAGATACTTCTTTCAATTCATGTTTCATCTGCTTTACATGAAACTCAGCAGGCATAGGAATTTCCATTGCGCCTAATAGGTTATCTATTGTATCGATAACTTCTGCAAATTGATCTGGTGCAATCATATCAGTCTATCCTTTCTATTTGGTCACTGAATACCTCCCCCTTGATGAATTTCATGTCGGGATTATATCCGAATCTTTGGCAAAAGGCCGCTTTCGCTTCATACGTGTCAAAGGAAAGCATTACATAGGCATCCATATCTTCCGCCTGCTTCTGTGCCGCTTCCTTTACTTGCTGCTTGACCTCTTTCATGTGGGCCACTTTCTCGGCTCTTTCAAGTTGCTTTGCCGCCTTCTCTTCCTCATGCTGCTCTTGTACTGGAACCATCATGTTATTGAGTTCTTCGGCTATGGAGGTTTCCTCTTCTGTCTGCAACAAGAAATCCACACCGATCATATTTAGATCGGCATCAGTCAACCCTGCATCCTTGTAATCAATATCAGGAACCAACTCAGCCAAGGCATCAAAATCCCATTGACCTCCGACATTAGGGTTGTTTAGTGTGATATTGAGTTCTTTTTCCTTTTTTTCGTTCACATCTATCAGTTCTACGCGAAGGAAATAATCATTCTCTCGCGTTTTTTCATCGTATTTGTTCAGTTCGTCCAATACGGAAACTTTCTGATGTCCACCAACAATTGTATAACCGGTCTGTTTGTTCACTACAATTCCACCTACCACCCCGTATAGCTTGATAGATTTCTTCAGAGCCTTTCTTCCTTCATCCGAAATGATTCTTGGATTATAGGAAGCAGGCTTTATTTGTGAACGTTTAAGTTCTACAGACCTGCTATTGAAATATTTTCCTAATTTATCTTCCATTCAACTTTTCTCTATTTAAACAGTATCGGCAAGTTACCCTGCCGAATACTATATGTTAACCGTTTGCTAGACCCATATACTGGCTACGTGTGAATTTCCTGTTATAAGCTGCATCGCTATAGTTCCAACCTCTCACAGCACGTCTAGCATTGTCATAATACCGGAAGGCTGTTTCTCTCGCACGATTGGCACGAGATTGATTGTTTCCGCTTCTGGCCATAATTGAATTTGCCTGATTCATTATGTCATTTACACTCTTTCTTCTAGCCATAATCATTCCTTGTTATGATATTCCCATAGGATTCTTTCAGCCATAGGGAACACGTTATAAATTCGTTTTAAATCTCCAGGGTAATTCTTCTCCATCCAAAGCATACAATCCAGGTTGAATCCTACACCACTAGATGCTTTCAGGGAGTAACGAACAGGTTCAGGCAATCCATGTTGCTTCATGTAAGAAAGAATATCTCTCTGAGACCATTCTGCTAGAGGATAACAGAAACCATTATTTTCATATCCGTTCTCTTGATATCCATTAAGCATTAATCGTCTATTCATTCCGTCAGCTTTCTTCATTCCAAGAAAAACGTAATTAATGCCAAAACGTAACTGTATAGCCTTAACCACATCAGCAAGCTTCAACAACTTGACCTTTGGATTAGGTACACAATAAAGACCACCACGAAGAATATAGGTTAGATTCCAATGAGGCACCTGTATAAATTCAATCTTAGGATATTTGGCTTTTACCCATCCAATCCATCTGTTGATGTGATCAAGATCTTTTACAAAAAACATGTAAACACAAAAGATCTTGTCAAACCTTGGATAGATTAGATCAAGTAAAACCAAAGAATCTTTACCCAAGGACAAAAACAGTATAGCCTCATTAGATTTCACTCTAACGAGGTCTATATAGTTATATGTCCTTTCTTGCAATGTCATATTATCCTGCTGATAAACCAAATGCGCTACGAATATCTCCATAACGCTGTCTGCGACTACCTAATTGAGAAGTACCTCTTGCACCACCACGACGGTAAACCAATCGACCACCTGCACCAGCACCATTCATATTTCTGCGCTGTCCAGCTGTTCTATTGATTCTCTGCTGAAGGTTTTCGCCATTTCGTCTTCTTGCCATAAACTTTAAGTTTTAGGTTCTTAGATTGTTTTCGACTTTTCTCTAATATTATGTTCTAAAACCTTACCTAAATCATAGACAATTTGTTCTGCATAGTAATCTTCACCTTTGTAATCATATTTGATAGGTCTGTTGTTATCGTCAACGAATATCTCAGTGTGTGCACCGGCTACTTCTACTAAAGCTGAATCTCTGTCTTTATTGTAACCTACAAAAAAGCGGATTGCATCGTATTTGACAGGTACACAATTGCCATATTCGTCTTCGATAGCATAACCTTCTGAATCTAACTGAATATATTTTTTCTCTGTTGTAGGTCTGATTTCTCGAAATTCTTGAACCTTGCGACCTGTCAAGATTGCATCAAAATACTTTTGTTTGATGATAAGATTTAAAACTTTCATAACTGTTCTCTTTATTATAAATTATTGTTACGGGTGAGGGATTCGAACCCCCGACTTTTAGCTTATGAGGCTAATGAGCTACCACTGCTCTAACCCGTGATGTAAATCAAAGTTAGTAACAAATACCCTGTAAATATTAACACTTACAGGGTGAAACGAAACATTTAATCAATTGTTTGATAATAGGTTTGCATCATGATCTTTTATAATCTCACGAATAATGTCTTTTGCCATTAATATGCCATTTCTATAACCTTTGCCATAAGGGGTCTTAGTTGACAGATAACCGGTTGAGCTATCAAGCCATGATATTATATCATTTATGATTTCTTTCTCTTTCATAACCACCTTAAATTTGAATAATATATACCATTTAATTTCTGATAGCTACCATATAAAGCAACCTGACCATTATACATGATTGCAAATCGTGAAAAACCTATAATTGTCTTTATAGCCTTTTCTGCAGCTTCTGATCTAAATCCAAAAGCAGCTATAGCAGGGTAAACAACGTCTCTGAAGACAATTTCACTATCAGTCATATCATTTACTGAATCAATAGGCAAAATGCCGTTATGAGCAAAATAAACGCCATTTTCTTCAAATGGGTGACAATTGTGTCTACTGATCGAACCATGAGTTGCATATCTCATGTGAATGATACATTCTTCGTCAGTTTGAACCATAGACAAATGATCTAAAAATTTCTGATAGTTCATTGTCTTAAAATGATGCTTTGTTGACACAAAACCAAAGCCATGATTGTTTATTCTCTTAATTCTGTTTAAGATGTTCAGATTTACCATCTGAACACCTTTTGGCTTGTAAATAATGCAGCACATATCTAATCGTGTTAAAAAGGTTAGAGGCTCAATTAAGAACCTCTTTACGTGAATTAAAAAATGATTTTTCTTTATCAGTCAAGAAAGGTATATCGTTGATTGATTCAACTTCATGGTCTAGTCTGTTTTTCTTTGACCAAGCAACCAACTTTGCACAGAAGTTAACCCAGTTTGAAATCTTTACAAATTCTGTTGAACCCTGATGTTGTCTGAACTCAATTGTATGGTGACGGCTATAAGAACAAGCATTAACTTTATAATATCTGTTACCATGCATAATTGATAGAATATCATGTTTTGTTTGACAATTAGAGAAATCAAAGTTCTGAAGACTGCCACACCACTGACTATTGTTGGCCCTTCTTGAACGTGCCATGAAAGTATCAATTACTCTTTCTAATTTCTGATAATTGATGAATGTGTTGATGTATGCTTCATCTGAAATATTCTGTGCACCTATATGAACATGAAGACCTGTTGATCTGTTTACTTGTGCATTCGCTTCATTAAGCGACTTGCAGCAGTTCTCAAGGCTTTTCATACCATTCTTACCACTTAATACTGGTGATACACATTCAATAGGGTTTTCACCTCTAATTGATGCATCTGATACAAATTTGTAGTAGTGATTATTGTCTGTATGATTATACCCTTCATACTTAAATGGCATATCATTTCTTGTTGCACATTCTCTGATAACAGAAGCAGCAACTAGACATTCTATTTCAACACCAAATGTGAAAGTGAATCTTTCTCTTGTTGTCTGAGGCATATCAGAAAGAAGAAGTTCAACTTCATATTTGCTTATACCCAATTTAATAAAAGCAGCTTTCTTTGTAGCCTTTGAACCTCTCATGTTCTTAATCTCTTCTACTTGTTCTTTTAAAGTCTTCATAATCGTGTGTGTTAAATGCTGTTTGTAATCGTGTTGTTTATTTCTATGCCACAAAGATAAAGTAAACTTTATTATAAACAATGTTTTTAATAAAGTTTTATTTATCATTTAACATTATTTAGTAAAGTAGACTTTATCTATATATAGAGTATTGATAAAGTTTACCTATATTTGCATAGAATTTTAAATAAAGTCTACTTTATGAATCTACAGATAAAAGAAATTATGAGTATTAAAGGTGTGACATCTGCTTCTTTAGCTGATCAAATTGGACTATCTAAAGTTGCAATCAGTAATATTATTACAGGTAAGTCACTGCCTTCATTAGAAACTTTGATGAAAATGTCTGAAGTCTTACATGTCAGTATTTCAGAATTAATTGGAGAAAAAGATATTCAGGACACTACTACTTTGATTTGTCCACATTGCGGTAAACCTATTAATATAAAGTTAACATGAAAGAGAAACCAACAAAAGAGAATACTCTTTATCTGCCTATCAAACAGATTTATTTTGACCAGATCATAGCAGGTACGAAGAAAGAGGAGTTTAGAGAAATTAAAGAAGGTATTACTGCTAATCGCTATCTTCTCAAGGATGAACAAAAGAATTTTGTGTTAAATCCAGAAGTAACAGAACCAGGTAAGAAATATTATATAGACGATTACAATG
Source organism: Parabacteroides sp. (assembly GCA_020026285.1). Next base: position 21,790 of record JAHHQS010000056.1, read on the forward strand.
ATGGGAATTTTCCTTTCCTTCCTAAGCCTTATAAATATTTATCTTTAGCTGTTGGATATGCAAAAGAACGTGATACTGCATTAGTGGAAGTCGATGGCTACAGATTCATTCCTGATCTAATCAGAGTTAACCTTTTTGCTTTTTGGCAGATTGCTTATCATATAGGAAATATTATCGAGGTACATAGAAAGTAAAATTCCCAGATTAAACAGATATGAAAATAGATATAAATTGGATTCAAATAATCCTAACTTTTATGCAATTAATATCATTAATCGCGTATGGACTAATTTTAAAACATTTACAATCTTATTATTCTCAAAAGGGCAAGAATACAGCATTAAAGGAGGACTCTAAATATATTGCTTACGAAACAGAAAAAGGAAAAAATCTTGCGACAAAAGAAGATATTAAAAATATTACGGAGAAAATAGAATCTGTAAAAAAGAGCTATAGCGAAGCATTGGAGAATCACAAGATCGAGCTACAAAAGGAGTTTGACCAACATAAATATATCATGAACCTTTGTCGTTCTTTAGATATTTATTTGCTAAAACAAATAGTCAAATGTATTTCTACAGAAATAAAAACAAGATCTGCAGAAGGAGAAGATGAACGCTTTGCAAACGATGAACCAGATGACACAAAATTAATTGAAGAGAATAATAAACTCTATACTTTTTTACAGACTTATGAGAATAGATATAAGAGTAGCAAAACTATATGC
>JAHHQS010000057.1 GCA_020026285.1 Parabacteroides sp.
ATTATTATTTTGTAGATAATGTAGGATTTTTTTTAGATAAAGCTTTATTATTGACACCTGTCAGTTTTATTAGGACTTATTTTCAAGTTCATGGATATATTCCATCTTTATTATATTCTTATCCTGTTTATGGATTTGGAATATTGATGATATTAGTAAGTCTTATATTCTTTGTAAAATATAAATATTATAAATGCAATATTAATTTATTAAATATAGCAGATAAGAATACAATGTATTTTGCTAATTGTCATGGTATTATCTTTATTTTTCAGTTATTCTTTGCTTTTTTGTCTAATGGAAATGCTGAATTTATGATTATGCTTCCTTTTACACTCGCTATTTATTTGTTGTTCAGATATCAAATTTCAATAAATACCGTTAAGTTTTTGAGTGTTTCCTTATTTTTATGGAATATTTCCTTAGCTATATTACCATATCATTATGTGGATCTTTATCCTTATAAACAAGTAGAAAAATATATTGTTGAGCATTCAGAAAATAAATTTGTTGTTTCTAATTATGCACAGTTATACAATATGTTGAGATATGATTATCCGGATAAAGAATTCCATTTATCAGAAGATATTTCAGATGTAGAATCCGATTATTATACAGATTTATTAGATAATAAAGTATCTTTATCTCGTTCTTCCATTATTAATATTAACAGGATAAATAATAATAAAAGTGAGATTAAAGATACTTTATCGTATGATCTAGGTAAATGGATTATAACTTATGTTGAAAAGTAATATCATTTAACGACCATAATTTTTGTAACAACACTTTCCTTGGCATCTTTAGATGCTGCCAGGACTAAGTAAACACCCGTTGCTACTCGTTCTCCTTTTGAATTATGACAATTCCATGAAATTTGTCCACCTACCGATTTTGCTTGATAAATCAAGTTACCTGCAATATCTGTTATTTTTATATTAGAATTGTTCATAAGTCCTGTAATGATCACTTTATCATCAAATTCTGGTCTAACAGGATTTGGATATGCATGAATATCTGAATAATCGTCATTACCTTCAGTAGCTTCTCCTTGATAAGATAGAATGCCATATCCATCTACTGCAAAGTATACTTCACCTGTTTCCTGATTAATAGCAATGCTATTTACATTATTAGTAGGTAATGGAGAATTCTCTGTATTAAAATTTTCTATTACTTCTGTACCTTCAGCATTTACTAAAAATACTCCGGAACCACTGGTTCCAATCCATTTTTGGTTACTGCCATCGACAGCTATAGCATTCACATTTACTCCATTTAAAAGATAGTCGGATTCATCAGCCAAAACAATTCTATTAAAACGAATATCTTCTGTTTTAGAAGGATTATAACACACTAAAGGTCCCATATTGGTTCCAGCCCATATATATCCATCCTTGTCTTCAGTCATGCAATAAAATGTGTTAGCATTTAAGATATTACCTTGATTATCAGAAACTGTAGGATAGTATTTATAGACATCATCTGATTGATCAGTAATACTACCTTTATCATTTAAAACGAAAAATCCAGGTTTGCTTAGATGCTGAAAGTTCACAAATTTATTTCCTTGTTTAGTTATTAATATTTTATCAACGATTTCAACATTAGCTATCTCTGAAATAGAAAAACTGAACCATTTATTTTCGGGAGTCAGTACTTTTATTGTTTCAGGTTGTTTACACTGTGTAACCCATAAGTTGTTATTTTTATCTAAAGCAACAGATCCTATACGAATATATCTATTACTGTTAGAAAATATTGAAGCTAATGGGCTGTTTTTATTATTATACCAGTGAAGAACAGTATCATTTTTCATTTCTAGAATACCTTCACCATAATAAGCTGTAAAAGTATGAGTAGGATCTTTAGGATCAACAGCTATATTTAGCGGATCTTGAATATAATAGGCATTTAGTTGTTTTGCTATCTTTTGTTCATCATAGTTTATCCATGTATCATTAGAAAAAGTCATTATAGTATTAGTTCGGAAATATCTATCCAAACCTCTACCGCCTCCGGTTACCCATAATTTATCACCTTCATATTTTAAATCCCAGGCATGGTTTCTTTTCGGACTGTTAATAACAAGTTCATCAGTTAATAATTCAAATGAATCAGAATTGCCTTTTTTCTTTATACCTTGTAATCCATTGTAACCACAGGCAAGCCAATAGGTATCATTTGTTTTAAGATAACTGATATCTTTTAAAGATTTTAGTCCATTGATGGTTTGAAATTTATTTAAATCATTTGATATGTAACATCTTGTTGGAGAGTAAGCAAACAATTTCTTGTTTTCAACTTTCATTTTTGAAAGATTACTATCTTTCAAGAATCTTCTAATATTACCATTATTGTAAACATAAATTCCATTTTGTGGTATGCATAAACAAAGTTGATCTTGAAAATCAGCAATTTTATTAAATTTTTCATCATTGAAAAGATCCGTATTGATAGAAAGATTATTCCAATTAGCTTCATCTAGTAAATTGCTACTCAATTCACCATATCTGATACCATCTTTTGTAAGAGCATGGAGTTTATTATTAAGGATACAGACAGAATATACAGAACCAATTCTATAGGTATCTGCTATTTCTTTTTTATTTAAATTAATAACTATGATACCAACTTGAGCAGATATATAAGCATAATTCTTGAAGAAATAGATATCATTAATAGTTTTATCTTGAATGGATGTACTATTTTTCAGATAAGGTAAATTATATATGCCTTTTTCGCTAAAAAGATCTATATTTCCATTTCTATAACCTATAACTAAAGTATGACTTTCTGAATGATAACTGATTACTTTTATCTTATTATCACTTAGTCCATTCTTTCTGGAATAGGTAGTCAGACTTTGATCTTCTTTTCCATAAGCATATAGAGAACTATCAGCTACAGCAAATACATAGTCATTTGTTTCAGCAACTAGTTCTGTATTGTTGTATGCCTGATGTATTTGCCATTTTTCAAACTGTGCATGGACAGGTTCTAGGAAATAACAGATCAGCAGTATTAATAAACCTACTTTCTTCATATCGTATTTTATTAAATATTGGATATTTTTGTCAGAAATTCATCTAGTTTTTCAACAGCTTTTGCACGATGACTGATTGTATTTTTAATATCATTACCTAATTCTGCAAAAGTCTGATCATAACCTTCGGGTATAAATATAGGATCATAACCAAATCCGTTTTCTCCATGTTTGGATGTTGAAATAGATCCGTTTACTATTCCTTCAAATGTATGGATTTCTCCATTTAATATTAGAGAAATGACAGTACGAAAACGAGCTTTACGATTTTCTTTACCATCTAATTCATGTAATAGTTTCTGCATATTTGCTTCTGAATCATGATTCAGACCGGCATAGCGGGCAGAATATACTCCAGGAGCATTATTTAAAGCTTCTACTTCCAATCCGGTATCATCGGCAAAGCAATCCATTCCAAACTTATCTTTTACATATTTAGCCTTCTGAAGTGCATTGCCTTCTAAAGTATCAGCTGTCTCAGGAATATCATCAAAACAATTGATATCTTCCAAACTTACTATTTCTATATTCTGACGAGCGGTTATTTTTCTAACTTCATCAAGTTTGTGTTTATTGTTAGTTGCAAATACGAGTTTCATTTTTTCTAAACTTTAAAATATTATATGATTAATAACGTATATACCCGAAAATCATTGTATAAAATAGAATTAATAAACAAAGATAATGCAAATAAATAAATCCCGATTGTATTCTTTTAGAAGATACAACCGGGATTCAGTCACTTATGTTTTTAGTGAAAAAACTCTGTTTTTTATAGTTTATGAATAATCTGCATCATTTGTTCTCCTAAACCAATAGTATAGCCTTGTGAAACAAATACTACACGATTGAATGTGTCGGCAATGATGAAGATAGGTAAAGTGTTGGCATGTTCTAGTTTCATGGCTGAAACCATTTCCTTTTGAATAGCATGAGATTTATCAATACCATAAACAATTGTATTTGGTAAACCCTGGAATTCGGCAGGATCAAATTTCTTATATCCATCTTCGTCAGGGAATAACAATACCATTTTTCTACCCCATTTTTCTAATTTATCTTTTACTGCGGCAATATCACGCATGGCATGGTTTGTTGGTTCCTGACGGGCTCCTAAAACAGCTACGACATAATATCCGCGACCAGTTGTTGCTAACAGACTCGTTTCTTTACCAGTTTCGGTAGATATGTATTTATTTTCAGAGTTAAAGTTTCCTATAACTTGAACTTCGTTTTTGTTTTCTCTCATATTCAAGGCAATCTTTGTTTCTTTATCCTTTTCAATGTTGAAGAAAGTCAATTGAGATAAAACACTTCCGTTAGCCATACGAGTACCTGTAACCATTAAGTAATTACCTGTATCTAATTGAGTACCCTTCTTTAATAAATTACTCCATGTAGCTCCGCTACCCATATCAACATCACCTTCTTCATAATTCAATAATTGTAAACGACCTTCATTTAATTTAGAAATAGAGAAATGTGAGTAATATTTAGGATCATCCAATGTCTTTGTTGCTTTATAAGTAGCTAATAAAGTACCTTTATCTGATGATGTTTGTTCTGCTGCCTGGAAATTGATATCAACAATATCTTTTCCTGAGAATAATTGAACTTTATTGGTTACTTCATCTACACGAGAAGGAATACCTAAAGCGCGACATAAAGAAACAAAGAAGATATCACGCGAATGTCTATCAGCAATATGTGCTTTCCAAACACCGGAAGGGAAGATTGGAGCTCCACCTAAATTACAGTTATCGTCTATTTGAATGTTCTTTTTAACCCATTCAACCAGCTTCATAGGATCTTCACGATATGCATTTGCATCAGAAGCAGGGATAGCTTTTTGGAAAAAAGACTTATATGGAGTTAGCATTTCATTTGAAACGCGTGGATTACGTACATACTGACTAAAGATATCTTTTTCAATATTTTCGTTTACGATTGTATTTTTCAAATGATCATTTAATACTTCTATTGAAACATCTCGCAAATCTTTAGCCGAAATCTGTTGTAATAAATCGATAGCTGCTTCTTTTTGTTCGGCATTGGCTGAAGCTTCTTTCAAGAAAGAACTAATAGTCTGATAATTACCACGAGAACGAACTAAAAGTTTAGTAGCAACTTCAGGATCCATATTTATCTCTTTAGCGAAATTTACTGCTTTATCCTTATTAAAGAATGTAGCTACATATGCATTACGGATAGAATCTTCAAGAGCCATCTTACGGGTGTTTTCAGCTCTTTGTTCTTTTGTTACTTTTGGTAAATTAGCTTTTTCAACAGGAGGAACAATATCAATATCCAAACTATATGTTTCTCCGGCTTTCTTGTCTAGTACAACTGTTAATTCATTTTGTTTGCCAAAAGAAATTTTGTTATAACCGAACTTGCCATTTTTTGAAGCCCATACTAACATATCTCCTTTTCCAGAAGTAAGGAATGTTTCTCCTTTTTCATCAGTAGTTTTAGTTGCTACAGAATAGAATTCAGCATAGTTATAAACCTTGAATTCTACTTTAGCATCAGCAACAGGTTTCTGATCAGAATCTACTACTTTTATAGTGGCTTTAGCTGTTTCTGCATAGTTACCAATGATATTGATTTCTGTATACAGAGGTGTTTGTAACATTTTTTCTTCTGGCCCCTGATATTTACCGAATACTTTTGTATGCATTAACATACCACGGCTTGCAGGAGCATTAAACCAGCCAAGATTTAAAACAGGTTCTGGCTCGCAAGCTCCTAGAAAATACCATTTACCATCTACCCAGGCTTCAACCCAGGCGTGATTATCATCAGAGTGAGCCCAACGTGGAGTATAAACCTGACGAGCAGGAATACCTACAGAACGTAAAGCTGCAACAGTAAAGGTTGATTCTTCACCACAACGACCGTAAGCTGTTTTTACAGAAGCTAAAGGTGAACTGGTACGACTATCTGATGGAGTATAAATAACTTTCTCATGACACCAGTGATTTACTTCAATAACTGCATCGTGTAATGTTAAACCTTTTACTCGGTCTTTCAATTCATTGTAGAAAACCATACGGCTTTCATCCATATTTTCATTGTTTACGCGAATTGGTAAAACAAAATGACGAAAGATATCTTCAGGAATGATATTACCCCATGGCATTTCCTTTTTAGCTAGAAAGGATGTTTGTACATTTTTCAGAAAGAACTCGCCACTGTAATTGGCAATATCTCCTGCTGGCATATAAGCATAAAGGAAGCTTAAGGCTTCTTTTTCTTCAAGAGTAAGATTCTGATTAAAAACAGTAAACAGATTACCTTCTGTTATAACTGATTGTCTTGCTTGCAAGTCTGTTTCAACCTGTGTCCTGTAGGAATCATCTGTTATAAAATGACTAGACTGATTGTTTGTACAACTTGTCCATATAAATAAAGCAGACAAAAGTGTAATAAAATAATTTCTTTTCATATTTGTGTTTAAAATGATGTGGTACAAAATTAATAAATCTTCTTTTAATAAAGCCTCTTTAATTTAATGGTATTGACGTTTTTATGAGGAATTGATATAAATAATCGGGGTTATAAATAACAAGGTGGGATATTGTTGGAAAAATATAGGACATTTTCTGAAAAACATTTGATGTTTTACTGAAAATGTCCTGCGTTTTTGAGTTAATATCGTTAGCTTTCTTTTATCAATCCAATTCAGATAGACCAAAATCTATAGAATGAGGTTGATAATTTATTTCTTTTCTAGCCTTCTCTATATCTAATCCGCTGAAACGTGGACGAGGTGTCTTTTCATTCATTTCTTCTGTTGTTACTGGATGGATTAATGAACGATCAAGATGGAAATGATCTGCAACCCGATAAGCTAAATCAGCAATCGAAAGATATTCCGAACCAGACAAATGGTAGATTCCTGAATTTGGAATATGAATCAGGCGTTTAACTCCTTCGGCTATATCACCAACCCAGGTCGGTGTACGCCATTGATCAGAAACAACTCGGATTTCTTGTCCGGATTGAAGTCTGTTTTTTACTAATAAACAAATATTTCCATGCTGTCCGGCCAAGGGTTTACCATAAACAACTACAACTCTTACAATTGCATAGTCTGTACAGATTTGTTGTATTTTTTCTTCACTTTGTTGTTTGGTTTTACCATAGTAATTTACCGGATTGGTAGGAGCTTCTTCCGTATGCAAGTGATTTTCAAAACCATCGAAAACAAAATCGGTAGAGAGATGAATAAATCTGGCTCCTTTTTCTTTACATATTTGAGCTAGCGAGGCTGTTGCTTCAACATTGACTGCATAAGCCTCTTCACGATGTACTTCACAATAATCAGGAGTAGAAATAGCAGAAGTGTTTATAACTACATCCGGTTGTACAGAACAGATTAATTGTTTCATCTTTTCTGTATCTTGAATATCTGCTTCAATAAAATGATAACCTTCAGAAGGACAAATATCTGCATGTAAAGAAACAGCAGTTAAATCATATTGATTTTCCGCTTGCAGATGTAATAAAATCCGTCGTCCAACGAATCCATTAGCTCCGATGATGATTATATTTTTCACTATTTCAGAAGAAAAATAACATGGTACAAACCATTCGGTGATTTGTTACTGTGTGTGTATCATATATTTTACCCCTTTTATCTGCTGATCCAAACCATGCTGTTGATGGACTGTATTCGACACCGAATTTCCAATGAGGTAAATTATATGATAATTGCAAATCTACAGTAATTTCCTGACCTACTTCCAATCCTGTACCATATTTCTTTATAATATCTTTTCTCGTACCAAGATTTTTTAAATAACCAACAAATAAGCCTTGTTTCCATTTGTTTCCATGAACAACATTCAACCAGGTCATGCTGTGACGGAAAGGAGTATATTCCTGTTCTCCGGTTCTTCCATCAATCTTTGTTACACCATAACCACCTAACATACTGGTATGAGTCATATTTTCTCCTAAAGTGCTTTTAGCTGCTATCAACCATTCTGGAGTTTTATAACGAACATGAGCTTCAAAACTTTTTGAAACAATACTTTCATCAATTTTATAGATATTACCATCTACCGTATTTTGAGTACGAGGCTTTAAGGTAAGTACTGCTGCTCCTATACCACCCTGGAATTCATCTTTTATATAATCAATTCCTGCATAGAATTCAGGAAGACAACTATTCTTCTGATACAACGTACTTTTACCATCAGGACCATTTGATTTATATTGTAACTGCCAGACTGCAGCTCCAGTTAATTGCCAGTTGTTTTGGTTAAAACGATAACGAAGTTGAGGATTACGACTGAAAGCGTTGTAAGGTGCTCCGGTATTCAAGTTCAGAACTTGTGGAAATATTTCACCAAAGAAAGGATGCCATGTCTGTCCTACTAACAGATTCGATTTCTGCCAAGCTAAATTAATGTATGCATGTCGGATACGTAGCAAAGCAAAAGATGAACCAGAACCGCGGAAATCAGATTCTATTTTGGCTGATGTCTTGATCTTTCCAATGTTTGGTCCTGTCATATCTATACCTATTCTAGAATAGATAACGTAAAAACTACTATTCGATTGAGCATTTAAGTCGTTTCCATCGGCATCAAAATTATGATCTTTAGGATATAGATGAAACAATCCGTCAACTATTTCTCCATTAGCACGAGAGTTATAAAATAAATCTCCACGGACACGTCCGTAAAATTTGTAAGTGAAATTCTTTTTTTGTGCGAAACCTATAAATGCCAGACAGAAAAATATTCCTGTAAGCAACAATCTTTTAGTCATACTTAATAAATGTTTAAATCGGCTGCAAAATTAACATTTTCTTTTAAAATAAAGAAGTTTAAGAATCTGTTTTGCTTTGTTTTATATGTAGTAATATATTTATTAGAAGTAATACATCATCAATCCTAAAACACGAAAATTCTTTACATTGTGTGTACTATCTACTTTCCCATTATCCTTTTTTAAATCTCCGTACCAGGCTGTACAGACTGAACCTTCGAATCCGAATTGCCAGTGAGGAAGATTATAGGAAAATCCCAAACTTGTGGTAAGCAACTGATCGACATCCAGTCCCATTCCGTAAATTGTTTTATTAGAGACCAGTTGTTTGGAAGTTCCCAGGTTCTTGGTATAACCAACAAACAAAGTTGGTTTCCATTTATCTCCATAAGTAATATTCATCCATGAAGTTGAATGGCGAAAAGCTGTATATTCCTGTTTCCCGTTCTTAGGATCGATAGAAGTAACGCCGTATCCTCCTATCAAAGCGGTATGATCTAAGGATGAGGCTAAAAGACTTTTTACTCCCAAAAAGATTTTTCTTCCTTTATATTTTAAATGGGCTTCGTATGAAGAGGTTGTCATTCGTTCGTTTACTTTATATATTTTCCCTTCCCATTCGGATTGTTTTCGAGGGCTGATAGAAAGTAAATGTGCACCAGCTCCGAAAAGCCATCCGTTTTCATTATACCAGTCTGCTCCGAGATATAACTCAGGAACACAACTGTTCTTTATATAATCGCAACTCATACCTTTGGGACCATTGGATGAATATTGTAATTGCCACAAAGCAGAAACTGTAACTGTAAACCTTTTATCTTTATATTGATATCTGAATTGCGGACTACGGTTAAATGGTTGAAAAGGAGCTCCGGTAGAAAGATTTAAGATGTCAGGAAAAACCATTCCAAATAAAGGATGCCATGTCTGTCCTACAATCAGCTGATGTTTTTCCCAATCGAAGGCTATATAAGCTTTTCGGATACGCAGAAGAGCAACTTGCTTGGAGAATCCTCCAAAGTCAGTTTCTATATTGGCTGAAGTTTTGGCTTTACCAATATTGGGTCCTATTACATTTAATCCAAGTCGTGTAGTAAATGTATAGAAACTTCCATTCGGTCCGGCATTTATATCCTTACCATTGGCATCAAAAGATCTATCTAAAGGGAACAGATAGAAGTTTCCATCAACTGGAGCCATGGATGTTCGGGTATTATAGAATAAATCCCCTCTTACAAAACCATAGAATTGATAAGAAAAATTTTTCTTTTGAGACCATGCAAAATTATTACATATAAATAATATTAGTGTTATAATGATAGTTTTCATGGTAAAATGTATAGCAAAAGGTCATCGAATAATTGCAAATATATATATTTCTTTTAAAAACATTTGAATAAAAGAATATTATTTGTTTCTTTGTTACTTTATTTTATTGAGTATAACAACAATATAATAGCAAGATGAACACAAAGAAGTTTTTATTAGAAGAAAAAGATATTCCAACAGCATGGTATAATATAGTGGCTGATATGAAAAATAAGCCATTGCCTATGCTTAACCCTGTTACCAAAAAGCCAGTCACAGAAGAAGATTTATATCCTTTGTTCTCAAAAGGAGCAGCTAAACAGGAAATGAATACTACTGATGCCTGGATTGAAATACCTGAACAAGTGAGAGATCTCTATAAAATTTGGCGTCCAACACCATTGGTAAGAGCTTATGGTTTGGAGAAAGCTTTGGATACTCCTGCTCATATTTATTTCAAAAATGAAAGTGTCAGTCCGATAGGTTCTCATAAATTAAATTCAGCAATAGCTCAAGCTTATTATTGTAAAGAGGAAGGTGTTACAAACATTACAACAGAAACAGGTGCCGGTCAGTGGGGAGCAGCTCTTTCTTATGCTTCAAAAGCTTTTGGATTGGAACTTGCTGTTTATATGGTTAAAGTTAGTTATCATCAGAAGCCTTATCGTCGCTCTATTATGCAGACATTTGGTGCACAGGTGATAGCTTCTCCTAGTATGAGTACACGTGCCGGACGTAAGATTCTGACTGATCATCCTAATTATCAAGGAAGTTTGGGTACTGCCATCTCTGAAGCTGTTGAATTGGCCAGAAGTACTCCAAATTGTAAATATACTTTGGGTAGTGTGATGAATCATGTAATGTTACATCAGACAGTGATTGGTTTGGAAGCTGAAAAGCAGATGGAAATGGCTGGTGAATATCCGGATGTTGTCATTGCTTGTTTTGGTGGTGGATCAAACTTCTCTGGTATTTCTTTCCCATTTATTCGTCATAAGATACTTGAAGGCAAACAGACTCGTGTTATTGCTGCCGAACCGGCTTCCTGTCCTAAATTAACTCGTGGTCAGTTCCAGTATGACTTTGGTGATGAAGCAGGTTATACTCCAATGATGCCGATGTTTACTTTAGGTCATAACTTCTCTCCTGCAAATATTCATGCTGGAGGTTTGCGTTATCATGGAGCCGGATCAATTGTCAGTCAGTTGATGAAAGATAATTTGATGGAAGCTGTAGATATTCAGCAGTTGGAAACATTCAAAGCAGCAACATTGTTTGCACGCTGTGAAGGAATCATTCCTGCTCCGGAATCATCTCATGCTATTGCTGCAGCCATTCGTGAAGCTAATCAGGCAAAACTGGAAGGAAAGCAAAAGAACATCTTGTTCAATCTTTCAGGTCATGGTTTGATTGATATGGCTGCTTATGATATGTATCTTGCAGGAGATTTAAGAAATTATGAAGTGCCTGAAGATGAACTTCAGAAGAATATTGATGAATTGGAAAAGTTGATTTAATATTTAAGTTTAATCATAATTGCAATAAAAACGTGGTTCCGTGGGGATGGAATCACGTTTTTTTTGTTGTGACCTGTAGAATAATAATATAATCCTGATTAGGAATAAAGGTGTTTTTTTCAATAAGATAACGTACAAAGGTTTGTAGTATTTCAATATATAAGAAAACCCGAAAAAGTCATCAAAAACTTTTTCGGGTTCTCCTGTTTGATTAAAAATCTATACTGATAATTTATTTCACTAATTTTAATTCGTTAATTAGACGAGGACATTTACCCCATTTGTCAATCATGAATAAGACATAACGAATATCAACTCCGATACAACGTTGTAATTCCGGTTCGAATGCAATGTCACCACTCATAGCTTCCCAGTTACCATCGAAAGCAAGACCAATCAGACGAGCATTTTTATCGAAGATAGGACTTCCTGAGTTACCTCCAGTTATATCATTGTTTGTTAAGAAACACAATTGCAGGTTACCATCTTTATTTGCATACTGACCAAAGTCGCGACTGCGAACTAAATCTAATATTTCTTTCTGTACCCAGAATTCTTCATTCGTAGGATCTTGTTTTTCAAGAATACCCTTATCTGTTGTATAGAAATTATACCAGGCAGCATCGTATGGACGATAACCTCCGATAGAACCATAACTAGCACGCATAGTGAAGTTTGCATCAGAATAGAAAGTTTTGTCTGGATACATTTCCATCAAGCCCGCCAGATACAAACGTTCGCCTTCGGCTACTTTATCAAGAGAATTGTTTAACTTTTGTTTCAATTCTATTAAAGAAATAAAAGATGAAAGGCTCAGATTGAAAGCCGGATCTTTCTTTAAACGAGCATTTTTCTTTGGATCAGCTATCAATTTTTCAATATTATCGATTGATAATAACTGAGTTTTCTTGAAAAGATCGGCAGCATATTTCTTATAATTACCTTTATATTTCTTGTCAATCTTAGCAAATTCATCAGGCAAGCAACTGGCAGGAATATGTTCTTTAGCTACTTTCATCATGGCTGCTAGAACTTCCTGGTCGAGAGAAGGTTCATAATCTTTAAAGAAACCTTTTATATCATTTTCCATGAAATTTTTTCTTTCTTCAGGAGTTGAACCTTTTGAATCGAAGCTGTTTACCATACGAGCCAATCGAACAATTTCTGTTCCTCTTTCAAGCGTTTCTATTTGATAAGTAAAGGCGCGATAGTATTCGTTAGTTGAAGTGTAACCGTCTTTCAAAAGAGTTAATACATTACCATATTTAGCTTTACGTTCGTCATTTTGAGCAACCCAGGCAGCAAATTCTTTTTCCTGAGCTTCTTTTCTTCCGATAACATTCAGTTTGGCCAAACCTTTGTTCATTCCAATTGAATTTTTCCAATAGTTTGAACTTCCTGCATATTTGGAAGCATATTTAATACGAACTTCATCGCTGGCAGACATTGCCTTAGCCCAAATTTCCTGTTTGATACCTCTTGCTTCAATACGAGGTTTATTTTCGTCTTCAATACGTTGTTTAACACCCCATGAACAAAGGTAACGATTAGTACTACCAGGGAAACCAATAGTCATGGCGTAATCTTTATCCTGATAGCCTTGTAAAGAAACTTCTGCCACGAATTTTGGTGAATAAGGCTTGTTTTCTTTGCTATAATCAGCAGGTTCGTTATTAGCATTTGCATAAACACGGAATACAGAAAAGTCACCTGTATGACGTGGCCACATCCAGTTATCTGTATCGCCACCGAATTTACCAACAGAGCTAGGTGGAGCAAAAACCATACGGACATCACGGAATACATTGTAAACGATTAGGTAGTACTTGTTATTTGAATAAAAAGGAATAACGCTTGCTTCTTTAAATTCATCGACACCAATAGAGTCACATAATACTTTTCCTATAGAATCGGCAGCCATCAAACGATTGTATTCACTTTCAATATTTTTAACTGCACTATTAATACGATCACTCACATCGATAGTTTCACGTAGATATCTTACTTCAAGCCCCGGTACGGGTAATTCTTCCTCTTTACTTTGAGATATGAAACCATCTTTCAGATAATCATGTTCAACACTGCTTAATTGTTGGATAGCACCAAATCCGCAATGGTGATTGGTAAAAACCAAACCTTCTTCTGAAACGGTAATACCGGTACATCCTCCACCAAAAATAACAACAGCATTAGCTACACAAGGATCAGTTTCACTATATAACTGATTGTAAGTTAGTGTAAAACCAAGCTCTTTCATTCGAGCTAGATTTTGTTTGTTTAATTCTTTAAGCACCCACATCCCTTCATCGGCGAATGCTTGGCCTAGAGCTGCAAACAGTAATAATACTGTCAAGATCTGCTTCTTAAAATTCATTCTTTTAATCGTTTTCTATTAATAATTTAATTGTTTTTGTCTGTATACGTGCTTTTAACCAGTCCGTCAGTTTTTGTTTGTTTTCTTTATTTACTTTTTTTGAACTCTTTACATAAAAAAGAACAACTGCTTTCTGTTCTATAGAATCTATTGGAATCAAATAAGTTTGTGAGCAGGATATTTCCTTAACAAACGGGAATAAAACTTTAACTTCCGGTCTCAAAAACTCTGCTATTTTCTGATCTTCTTTAAATGTTTTAAGTTGCTGTTTTAAAGAGTCTATTTCTAAAGACTGAGCACGAAGTATTTCTTCTTTATTCTTATATAAGTCCTGTATCAATACACTTTTGATTTCATTAATATCCGTTTCTTGTTCTGAAAATCCTTGTTGAACAATAAGGTTTACGTTTTTCAATCTATAACGTTCCAAACGAATACGAGCATTTTCAATAGATTCTTCAGGAACATTCTTTCCTATCAGCATAACTTTTATTTCCTGTTTCTCGGATGTATTGGTGATTGCTTTACTTAATACCTGAGTGTTAGGAAAAGCAAGTTCATTATTGATAAATTCTAATGCTCTTTGATTGAAGTACGTAGTTCTTACTAGTTTATAGCTTAAGAAAAGACTGGGGACAATTGTCAGAATGACAAGTATTCCGACATAACGGGTAACTTTCTTTTGTCTGTCTTTGTTTACTTGTTCCTTTTTAGGATATTTCAATAAACGTACAACCATAAATGTGGCCAAACTGATGAAGACGCTATTGATAATGTAGAGATAAAAAGCTCCAAAGAAATAATAAAAGTTTCCTGTTGCCAAACCAAAACCAGCTGTACAAAGTGGAGGCATTAAGGCTGTAGCAATAGCTACACCTGGAATTACATTTCCCTTACTTTTGGTTGAACAGGCAACAATACCTGCCAAACCTCCGAAGAAGGCAATCAGAACATCATATAATGTTGGTTGAGTCCTTGCTAATAATTCACTTTGTGCTTCACTTATAGGTGATATAAAAAAGTAACAAGTTGAAGTAATGATACTGAATAATGTTGCTAAAGCAAAAGTTCGAGCAGACTGTTTGATTAATTCGAAATCATATATTCCCAAACCTAATCCAAACCCCATGATTGGTCCCATTAAAGGAGATATTAACATGGCTCCAATAATGACAGCTGTAGAGTTAGTATTTAATCCTAGAGAAGCTATAAAGATGGCAAAAATCAGTACCCAAAGATTAAAGTCAACATCCTTTTTGATGGCAAGAATAGTTTCTTGTTCATTTTCTTTTTCTTGTCGGATATCAAATACTCGAGAAAAGAAATTTTTAATGTTTTGAATTAATTTCTGAAAGTCCATAGCTTACACAGTCTGTTAAGTTCGCAAAGTTATAAATAAATCCTATTTATTTATTAAAACCTTATTACTTACGAAAAAAACGTCCAATATAAGGTAACTCAGCAAGAGGTAAATCCTTTTTTATGATGAAACAAATGAATCCTAACAAAAGAATAGTTCTGAAAGTGATTTTTAGAACAGTAGATTCAATAGGAGTATACATTCCGATAACATACAATATTGCTGTTATTCCAAAGTAAAGCCCTGCAGACTTCAGATCATATTGGATAGGATATTTCTTCTGACCAATAAAATAGGATAATGACATCATTAGCAGGTTACAGAAGAATGAAGCCCAGGCACAAGCGATATATCCATAGTGAGGAGCAAAAAGAATGATGATGGCAACAGTTGAAAGACATCCTATGATAGAGAAATAAGCCCCCCATTGTGTCTGGTCAATCAATTTGTACCAGAAAGACAGATTAAAATAAATACCAAAAAAGAATTCTCCCATCATTACGATTGGTACAACCTGAAGGCCTTCATAATAACGACTTCCTACAAAATATTTTATAATATCGATGTAATACATAACTCCCAGAAAGATGAATAGTGAGAAGATGATGAAATACTTCATGGCTTCAGCATAGGCTTTTGTGTTTCCTTCGCTTTTATTTTTAGCAAAAATAAAAGGTTCGTAAGCGTATCTGAAAGCCTGTATGAACATTACCATGACTACAGCTACCTTAAAGCAAGCTCCGTAGATTCCTAATTGTTGATATGCTTCTTCTTTATTATCGAATAAAAGAGGGAAAAGAATCTTGTCTGCTGTCTGATTGAAAATTCCAGCTATACCTAAAATAAGAATAGGAAAAGAATAATGTAACATATCCTTTAATAAGGAAAGATTTGGACGAGATTTGAATCCCGGCATCATACTTGGTAATAAGCATAGGAAAGTAACACAGGTGGTTACTACATTTGACAAGAATACATAACCAACTCCATAATCCGGTCGATAGAACCAGCTGATTGTTTCGGGAGCTTTGGTATAGATAACAGGACAAATTATGAGGAAGAATATATTCAGGAATATATTCAAAAATATATTAAGGAGTTTGATTCCGGCAAAACGATAAGCTTGTCCGGCATATCGTAAATAAGCAAAAGGAATACAGCAAAAAGCATCAACCGCTGTAATAAACAACATCATTCCCATGAATTCCAAAGGAGCTGTATAGCTTAATGCATCGGCAATTGGATGAAGGAATGAAAATACCAGTATAAGAAAAAGAATTGCCAATCCTCCTACCCAACTCATAGTAGTAGCATAGACACGCATCGGATCTTCTTCTTCCTTCTTATTAATAAATCGGAAGAAACCGGTTTCCATTCCGAAAGTCAACAAAACTAATAACAAAGCAACCCATCCATAAAGATTGGTGACAATACCAAAATCTCCGGTGTTCGTGAAAACACGAGTATACATCGGAACTAACATCCAGTTTAAAAAACGACCAATGATGCTACTTAATCCATAAACAGCTGTTTCTTTAGCCAGCCGTTTCATTCCTCCTGCCATAAAAATTGTTTTTTGTTTACAGGTATGTTGTATTTTAAAACAACATACCTTGATTATTTGTTTCGTGAGTTCGTCCTAAATGGGTATAAGCCAATTCAGTGACTTCTCTACCTCGAGGCGTACGTTTAATAAATCCTTCTTTAATCAGGAACGGTTCGTATACTTCTTCCAAAGTACCAGGATCTTCTCCTAATGCAGTAGCAATAGTTGTCAATCCAACAGGACCTCCTTTAAATTTGTCAATGATTGTTGTTAATATTTTATTATCAATCTGATCAAGTCCGTAACGATCTATATTCAAAGCCTCCAAAGCGTAACAAGCAATTGCTTTATCGATACTTCCACTTCCTTTAACCTGAGCGAAATCACGAACACGACGTAACAAAGCATTTGCTATACGAGGTGTTCCACGGCTTCGTGAAGCAATTTCTTTAGCGGCATTTAACTCACATTTAATATTAAGAATATCAGCACTTCGTAAGACAATCTTCGTTAGTGTTGACATATCATAATATTCCAAATGAAGATTAATACCGAAGCGGGCACGAAGTGGACTTGTCAACAGACCACTACGAGTAGTAGCTCCAACCAAAGTGAAAGGCGCCAGGTCTATTTGAATAGAACGTGCACTCGGACCTTTATCAATCATGATATCAATTCGATAGTCTTCCATGGCAGAATACAGATATTCTTCCACAATCGGACTCAAACGATGGATTTCATCAATGAATAATACATCATTCTTTTCAAGAGAAGTTAATACTCCAGCCAAATCTCCCGGTTTATCAAGAACCGGACCAGAAGTTACCTTGAAACCAACGCCCAATTCGTTAGCTATAATATTCGAAAGTGTTGTTTTTCCTAATCCTGGAGGTCCATGTAATAAGACATGGTCTAAAGCTTCTTTACGCATACGAGCAGCCATAACGAAAACTTTCAGGTTTTCGACAACTTTAGCCTGTCCACTGAAGTCGTGGAAGGAAAGAGGGCGAAGGGCATTTTCATATTCCTTTTCGCTTTCAGGCATTCGTGCGTCTCTTATATCAAATTCGTCGTCCATTCTATTTTTGTATTATTTAGAGGCTGTTATTTCTTTATTATTAGATAGAAATTTTCTTTATAAAGAACAACCTGTTACAATAAACCTTACAAAGATACACACTCTGTATTGAATTTAGTCTAAATTTTTATTCAGTAAAAAGTTTTTATTGGTTAATATTAAGATTAGATCTGAATGATATTCTTTTTTAAGTGTTTATTACTTAGATATAATCTGAAGGAGATATACCATTTTTTTGTTTAAATAGACGCTTAAAATATGAAACACTTTGAAATCCACACATATCAGCAATTTCTGTCAGTTTGTATTTTTTCGTACTTAATAATGTTTTAGCATATCCTATACGAACATCATTCAAATAATTAATAAAACTGATTCCTATTTCTTTTTTAAAGTATCTGCAAAAAGAAGTGGGAGACATACAAGCTATATTACTAATAACTTCAATAGTAATATCTTTGTCAAAATTATCACCAATATACTCACATATCTTTTTCATGCGATCTGTTTTATAGGTACTATGCAGATGTGCGAAATTTATTGATGATAAGGAAGTTACTTCTGTTGAATCTTGTAAAGTGTTTAATATCTGTAAGAAAAAGATAAAACGATTAATTGGGGTGGCTTGATAGGCTTTTTGTATTAAAGTTCTTACACTTTTACATGTCTCTCCATAAATATAAAGACCACATTCTGCTTTTTTAAGGAATTTATGAATGGCAGCAAGTTCTGGAAATGCTAATAAATTAATCATAATTTCAGGTGTAAAATGGAGGACATGATATTTGAATTTCGATGTCGTATTACTTATGGCTTTATTAACTTTCCAGACATGAGGTAGAAATGAAGATACAAAGACCATGTCATCATCTTTAAATTCTGATAGATTGTCGCCTATTAAACGATATCCTTGTCCTTCTTCCATACAAACAAGTTCATATTGCGGATGGTAATGAAAAGGAACTGTTAGTTTGGTCAAGTCATAATATCTTATAGCTAAAGAGGTGTCCAAGTGTTCTAATATTGCATTTTCATTCATCATGTTCGTTTTTTCTTTTCTTACAAAGTTATATAAAACATGGATGTATCATTATTCCGGATCTGTATATTTTCTTACTTTTCTGTAAGTTCTTACTTCTTATTTATTGTCAAATATCCGGATGATAAAATAGTACTAATATATGGCAATATTTGCATCCTTGTATTTTTTTGAGATCAAGTATATTTGTCAATAAGCAAATAAATCTCAAATAAATAAAATAAGAAAAGAGAAATGAACGGTAAAGAACGAGTTTTACTAGCCATGAATATGCAGAAGGGAGACAGGGTTCCTTTAATGTGTCAATTCAGTATTGGTTTTATGATGAATCAGCTGAAGCCGGATCCTGTTCGGTTCTGGTATGATCGTGATGTTTTTGCTGAAGGACTTCTCCGTTTGAGAGAAGAAATGAATTTCGATGGAATTTTGGTTAGTTTACATGGACATTCTGATGCTTGGAAGGAGGGATTAATTAAGGAAGAGAAAATATCAGAAGGAAAAACGAAGTTATATTATGAAGATCGAGTTGAAACTCATTGTTGGGAAGATCTTCCTCTGGTAGAATTTAAAAATCCTCCTATATTAAAAGGTATAGACGAAATAGATGTAGATAAAGATATTCCAGACGAGATAAATTATATTCCTGTATCTGGGAATTTATACTTTTCTTTAGACAAGGAGAATATGTATGCTATATTTTATGATTTATATGATAAGATAGGTGACCAATATTCTTTGCACGGAGAAATAACATCTCCATTCGATTATTTTTTGGATAAACTAACTTATCAGGAAGGATTGATGGCATTGTTATTAGATCCGGATAAATGCAAGTTGATTTTACAGAAATATACTGATGGAATAAAGAAAATAGCGGAAGGAATGTGTAAATGTCCTATAGATGCTATAAAGATCTCTTCTCCCTTTGCTGGGCAGGGATTTATTTCAACCGAGTTCTATCAAGAATTTGTAATGCCTTTTGAGTCACAGATTATAAAAGTAATAAAAGATGCTGGAAAAAAGGTTTATATTCATACCTGTGGTTATATTGGTGATCGTTTGGAATTTATGAAAGAAAGTGGAGCTTCCGGTCTGGAATGTTTGGATCCACCTCCAGTAGGAAATGTAGATTTGGATAATGCTTTTGATCGAATAGGTGATACTATGTTTATAAAAGGAAATATAGATTCGGTAAATACGCTATTATTTGGAGGTGAAAAGAAAATAAGAGAAGATGTTAGTCGTATAATTAAAATAGGCAAAGAAAAAGGGAAAGGATTTATATTGAGTACAGCTTGCTCTATTGCCCCAAATGTATCCAAAGAAAGTATTTTATTGTTGTCTGATTTGATACAAGAATATGGAATTTATAATTTAAACAAATAAAAAGATGAATTTATTATCAAATGTAAAATACATCAGTTTATTATTAGCTGGTTTGTTTTTTATTGGTTGTTCGGAAGAAAAAACATCAGTTGCTGATTATGATGTTATACCAATGCCTTTGAAAATAAAGAAGATTGATCAACCATCTTTTATATTAAAAGATGGAGTGACAGTCTATTATCCATCAGGAAATAGTAAAATGCAAAAGAATGCTTCTTTTCTTGCCTCATATGTAGAAGAGCAGACTGGCATTAAATTGAATATTCAGGAAGGTAATGGAAAAGAAAAAGGAATTGTCTTGTCATTAGGTTTGAGTGATGACAATCCTGAAGCATATCAATTAAAAGTTAATAAGAAACAAGTACAGATTAAAGCTTCATCGGAAGCAGGAATTTTTTATGGTATTCAAACATTGCGTAAATCTATCAATGTTGTCAATGATATGAATGTCGAATTGCCTGCTGTAGAGATTTTTGATAAACCTGAGTTTGGTTATCGTGGAATGATGCTGGATGTTGCCCGACACTTCTTTAATGTGGATGAAATAAAAACATATATTGATATTATGGCTTTGCATAATGTCAATAAATTTCATTGGCATTTGTCAGAAGATCAGGGTTGGAGAATTGAAATCAAGAAATATCCGAAATTAACCGAGGTTGGTTCAAAACGAAAAGAAACAATTGTTGGACATACTAATGATCAGTTTGATGGTAAACCTTATGGTGGATATTATACACAGGAAGAGGCTAAGGAAATAGTCTCTTATGCAGCAGAACGTAATATAACTGTGATTCCGGAGATTGATCTTCCAGGTCATATGCAGGCAGCATTGGCTGCATATCCTGAATTAGGATGTACAGGTGGTCCTTATGAGGTTTGGACAAGATGGGGCGTTTCTGATAATGTTTTGTGCGCTGGAAATGATAAAACAATTCAGTTTATAAAAGATGTTTTGGCTGAGCTTATCGAAATATTTCCTTCTAAATACATTCATATTGGTGGAGATGAATGTCCGAAAGGGCAATGGGCAAAATGTCCTAAATGTCAGGCTAGAATAAAAGCTTTGGGAATTAAAGGAGATGAAAAGCATTCCAAAGAGCAACGTTTACAGACGTATGTAATGCATGAAGCAGAACAATTTTTGAATTCTCATGGTCGCCAGATTATTGGTTGGGATGAAATTCTGGAGGGAGGATTGACTCCTAATGCTACTGTTATGTCCTGGCGAGGAGAAGACGGTGGTATTCAGGCTGCCCAACAACGTCATAATGCAATTATGAGTCCTATGTCTTTTTTGTATTTTAATTTATATCAGTCACAGGATTATGAAAACGAGCCTGATGCTTGGGGTGGATATATTCCGGTTAAAGCTGTTTATGACTATAATCCTATTCCAAAGAAGATGGCTGCAGAAGATAAGAAATACATTATTGGAGTACAAGCTAATTTATGGACAGAATATATCTCAGATTTTAAAGTTGCTGAATACATGGTATTGCCAAGAGCTGCTGCTCTTAGTGAAATCCAATGGTGTCATTTGGAGAAAAGAGATTATGAATATTTCTTGAAACGTCTATGTCGTCTAATGGATATTTACAGAATTAATCAATGGAATTATGCAACTCATATTTTGGATGCTAATCTTCAGATAAAATCTAATTTTAAGACAAAAAAGGTTGAAGTAACTACAAACACTTTTGATAATGCTCCTGTTTTTTATACATTGGATGGGACAGAACCTGATACTACGTCCATGAAAATCAATGGAACATTAGAAATTGATAAAACATCTACTTTGAAAACTGTTGCTATACGTTCAGATAAAAAGTCTCATATGACTACAGAAAAAATAACATTCAATAAAGCGACAATGAAACCAATTACAATGTTGCAGCCAATAAATGAACAATATAAGTTTAAAGGAGCGGATGTCTTAATTGATGGCCTGATGGGTAATAATACCTTTACAAGTGGACGTTGGATTGCTTTTCATAAGAATGATATGGAAGCTGTTATTGACTTAAAAG
>JAHHQS010000058.1 GCA_020026285.1 Parabacteroides sp.
ATCACTCAGTGCTTTAAAATTAGTTCATAAAAAAGTGTTGCGGAATTAAGGTATATTAAAATGTTATATATATATTTGGATTGTTAAAATTAGTAACAGTGCTATATTTTTATAAATTATAATATAGAGTGTGGTATTAAAATGTTAATCTAATAGTCAAGAATTATGAGCACTGAAAGAGAATTGAGTGTAAAAACAAAAGGTCTTGCAAGGATTGATAACAATTCGAAGATCTTATCGACTTCTATGCTTTGTCTGTTAACTTCAGCATTATCAGTAAACGCTTTCGCTTCCAATGAAAGTATTTTACCTAACATTGATAATGTAATGATAATTCAACAGAATAGTATTGTCGTTAAAGGTATTGTAGTGGATGTAAAGGGAGAACCGGTGATTGGGGCTAATATTGTGGAAAAAGGAACAACAAATGGAACCGTAACTGATATGGATGGCGCCTTTTCTTTAAGCGTTTCTAAAAAAGCTGTATTGGAAATTTCCTATATCGGTTTTGCATCACAGGAAATAACCGTAAAGGAAGGAAGACCGGTCAAGGTTGTCTTAAAGGAAGATTCACAGGCTTTGGAAGAAGTCGTGGTTGTAGGTTACGGAACTTTGGATAAAAAGGAAGTGACATCATCTGTGTCCTCTGTCAAGAACAAGGATTTTATAGCAGGAGCAATAGCCTCTCCCCTGGAGGCAATTAGTGGTAAGGTTTCCAACTTGAGCATTGTAAGTACCAATGGAGCCGACCCGAACACTGGTGTCTCTTTGCAGCTTCGTGGTGCGAACTCAATTAATGCAGGGCAGGGTCCTTTGGTCGTTGTCGATGGAATTCCTGGCGGAAACATCAATGATATTCAGAAAGAGGATATCGTATCAATAGACGTGCTGAAAGATGCTTCCGCCGCCGCAATCTATGGTACACGAGGTTCCGGAGGTGTCATCCTGGTAACCACCAAACAGGCTTCTGGAGAAAAGGTTTCATTGTCTTATACAACAGAACTGACACTTGAGACAGTGCGTAAAAAAGCCGATGTATTATCAGCAGATGAATTCCTTCAGCATAAGTTGGGAGATGACCGTGGTGGAAGAACCGACTGGTTCGATGAAGTAACAAACAATAATCCGTTTACCCATCGTCATGCAATCACCTTACAGGGAGGATCCAAAAACTTTAAAACTTATACATCCTTGTATTTCAAGAATGCAAACGGTATGGCAATCGAATCAGGCCGACGTGAAATAGGGGGAAGAACTACATTGAATTACGATCTGTTTGATGGACGATTGAAATTTACCGGTCGTGTAAGCTATGCCGATATCACAGCCGACAAGTCTTCCAACGGAATCTTCAAGATGGCCTTGAAGCTTAATCCGACCATTCCTGTTTACGATGAAAAGAATCCAACAGGCTATAATGTGTTGTTGGGAGGCTGGGAGGAATATAACCCTGTAGCCGACGTAAAGCTTAAGGAGGACCAGAGCCATTACAAGAACCTGATGGCGAGCTTGACAACTCAGTTTAATATTACTAATGATTTGAATACCGTATTGACAATGGGTGTTAAATCAAATGAAGAACGTGATATCTACTGGGAGTCAGCAGAACATAAGAACAGCCGTGATAATGGGGTTCGTGGTTCCGCCGAAATGAGACAGCAGCAGTGGACCGACCTTAGTCTGGACTGGTTATTCAATTATAATAAACAGTTTGACAAACATTCGGTCAAGGCCGTTGCCGGTTATTCCTTCCAGGAGTTCGGTCATGACGGATTCTTTGCTAAAAACAGGGATTTCCCAGTAGACGGCGTCAAATGGTGGGATTTGGGTACAGGCTCCTATCTTTCAGACGGCCGTGCGGACTTGGGCTCATGGAAGAGCCCACGGGAACGTTTGATCGCCTTCCTTGCCCGAGTAAATTATAGTTATGCCAATAAATATATGGCTGCAGTCAGTGCCCGTTATGAAGGTATATCAAAATTGTCACCAGATCAGCGTTGGGGCTTGTTCCCTTCAGTATCTGCTGGTTGGCGTATTTCTGAAGAAGCTTTCATGGAAGACTTTGATTGGTTAAGTGACTTGAAGATTCGTTTCGGTTTCGGTATCACAGGTAATGCTGATTTCGGAACAGGCGTTGGAACTCGTATGTATTCACCGGATACATGGTGGCTGAACAGCGGCCGCTGGTTCAAGACATACGGTTTGGCTCACAATGTAAACCCTGATCTTAAGTGGGAACAGAAGAAGGAATTCAACTATGGTGTAGACTTTGCATTCTTCAACCATCGTTTGTCCGGAAAGGTTGATGTCTACCGCAGAAAGGTTGATGACCTGATCTATAGTATTTCCGTACCACAGCCGCCGGCAGTTCATGACCAGACAACGATGAATACCGGAAATCTGGAAAACAAAGGTTTCGAAATAGAAATGACAGGCGTCGTTGTCGACACGAAAGACTGGAATTATACTACAACTATTAAGGCTTCACATAATGTAACAACATTGAAATCATTGTGGGGAAGTCAGACCTACTGGGATCGTAAGGGATTTGAAGCACCAGGCTCTCCAGGAACAGCGGTACGTTTGGTTGCAGGCGAGGATATAGGCCGTTTCTATTTGTGGAAGTTTGCTGGTTTTGACGAACAGGGCAACTGGCTTCTTTATAACAAGGATGGCGAAAAGATACCGGCCAACAAGAAATCCCAGGATGATAAGTGCTTTATGGGAAATGCAATTCCGAAAGTTGTGTTAGCGTGGGAAAATACGGTTTCGTACAAAAACTTCGATTTGAGTCTGTTCTTCCGTAGCTGGATTGGTCATGACGTGTTTAATAAGATCAATATGTATTATGGTTTGCCAAATGTAACCAACCAGAATGTGCTGAAGGATGCATTTGAGAAAAACAAGGATGTTAAGGGAGAAAAGGAACTTTGTGACTACTGGCTGGAAAAGGGAACATTCTTCAAGCTGGATGCGATGACACTGGGTTATACATTCAAGATTCCTGCAATCGAGAAATATGTAAAGAGTGTCCGTGCAAGTATAACCGGTCGAGATCTGTTCTGTATTACTGGTTACAGCGGTCTGGATCCGGAAGTAAACACCAATGGTCTTGAACCCGGCTTCGAGGAACAGGATGTTTATCCAAAGGTAAGAAGCTTTACCTTAGGTTTACAGTTTAATTTCTAATCTTAAATTGCATTATAAAAAATGAAATCAATATATAAGAAAATATGTTTAGCAGCTTTTGCTGCAACAACAGTATTGTCCGGCTGTACAAATCTTGATGAGATCTGGTATGACAAAGTTACTCCTGATACCTTCTATCAGAGTAAGGAAGATGTATTGGCAGCGTTGTATCGTCCTTTTACACATGCCCGCTGGTATGAAGGAAATGATCGCTGGAAGTTGCAGGAAGTAACATGTGACCAGTTTGTAACAACCCAGAAAGGTCCTCACTGGTATAACGGAGGTGAAAACCACCGATTCCTGCATCATGAATGGACTCCTGACGATGGCTGGATCTGGGAAACATGGCGAGGAACAACTATGGGGATTGCTTTGGCCATCGATACGAAGCTGGATCTGGAGAAAGTAGATTATTCAACGTTTGTTATGACAGAGGCAGACAAGGCAGACCACATCAATCAGCTGAATACATTGATTGGTTACTTTTATCTGAGAGGTCTGGATTTCTTTGGTCCATTCATTATCTTTGAAGATCCAACCAAGCCGGTAGAAGGTCGCCGTACTGCACAGGCTGTATTCGAACATACAGAAAAAATATTAAAGGAAGCAATTCCTTTGTTATATCCCAAGACCGAAGGTCAGATAGAGGAGGGGGCAATCCGTCAGGCCGGAGCGGCAATGATGTTGGCCCGTTTGTATTTCAATGCTAAGACTTATGTAGGAGAAGACCGTTTTGCCGAATGTGCAGCAATCTGTCAGGATATCATTGATGGAAAATATGGTTATTATGAATTGGATAAAGACTGGTATGGCCCTCATACCTTTAACAATCATTTGTCAAAGAGTGTGATCTGGTCGTTCCCTTCAGCATTCAAAAAACTACAATATGACTGGTTCTGGAGTAATTTCTATCATTATAATTCTTATCAATATTTCGATATAGATGGTGGAGCAAATAATGGTATTCATTTACAGCCATCCTTCTATCCCGGAGGAAAGAAATCATATAAGAACGATTACAGATTGGGATGTCCGTATGAAAAATTCAATGATAAGGATTTGCGTAAGCAGCCTTATAAATATTTGGGAGGAACAAGTTATAGTGGTATGTTCCTGATTGGGGACCAGAAGACTCCAAGTGGAGAACAGATTACAGGAACTCAGGAATATAAGGGAGAGCCGCTTGTCTTTGTTGACTATGTAGCACAGATGAAGACATTACAGCCTGGACAGGATCCGGAGATCTTGCCATCAAATGTTGGAACCGGAGAAGAAAATACAGGTATCCGTCTGGTTAAGGTTCCAATTCCAAACAAGGCAAACAATGATTTACGCTGGGCAGCCGATCATCCTGTATTACGTCTGGAAGAAGCATACTACATGTTGGCCGAATGTAAATTACGTCAGGGTGATAAGGCCGGTGCTGCAAAACTGATCAATGAAGTGCGCTGCCGTGCATTCGAAAACAGAGAGGATCCGGATCCGGTAACAGCAGAAAACCTGGATAAATACCGTATGCTTGATGAATGGGGTATCGAATTCTTAGGAGAAGGTCGTCGTCGTACCGATTTGCGTCGTTGGAATATGTATACGACAGAAAAATGGTGGGATCATCAACCGTCAGATCCGTCAAGAGAAGTTTATCCGGTACCAACAAATGCAATTGCAGGTAATAATACTTTAGCAGCAGATCCCAAATAATCTGATTTAGATTAAATATATAGGGGCAAGTTAGATATAGCTTGCCCCTTTTTATTTACTTTTCATTTGATGAAAAGATTTTTTTTGACTAAAATTAGCTCTATGCAAGTGAAACTAAAGTTTCGTTGTAATGAAACAAGAGTTTCGTCGGTATGAAACTGAAATTTCAATGTGTTGAAACTGATAATCGCTTTTTTAGTTGTTGAAATTAATGGAAATCGGAAAGTTTTATCTGTTGAAAAGTCAGATTAGCTCCGCTACCTTCGTATACAATACCTAAAGTTTCTTTATCAATGGAAGTAATACATGAATAACCGGCTCCGCCCCATTCATCTAATAATAACCAATGTTCTTTAGGCCAGGTTTTTCCTTCATCAAAACTAAGTTTTATTGTTAATTGATTTCTTTGATTGTATGAATTTGGATTCATGAATACAAGAACTGATTTAGTTATTCCATTTTCCTTATAATAATGTTTATGAATGGAAGCCATACAAGTTGGTTCGGTCAGTACGGAATATGAAGTTGGATGTTCCTTCCAGGTCTTACCTAAATCGGAAGAGGTACAGATTCGTCGTCCGTTTGGCGAAACGACTCCGCGATTTCTGTTATCACGCATATTCAACATGATATCCCCGTTGTCTAATTGAACAGCCATGCACTCAGTTGTATTCGAATAAGCCGGATTACTGGCTTTCCATGTTTTTCCTCCGTCTTTACTATAAGTGATATTGGAGAAAGGTAGTCCGTTTTTGTCTCTTCCTTGTGAAGGAAATATCAAAGTTCCATCTTTTAGTGTGATACCGTGTCCTGGTGCAGGAGCATAAAGCCACCATTCCGGATTTTTAGTGGAAGGAGTGATATTTACGGGCTCGCTCCACGTCTGTCCGTCGTCGGAACTTTTTGTAATTAGAAATTGGGAAGTTTCTTTCACCTTCAATCCCGGCTGGGAACCTTTGGCATGCCATTGATGAATCCATCGAGTACTGTCCTGTGTCAGATTCTCAATCCATTTTCCAGTTTGGCCGTCAAGAACACCATGCATCCATAAGCCGGCAACATATAGATCTCCTGTTTTTTCATCCACTAAAATACAGGCATCACTTACACCATTATACTTTTCAGGCAGTCCTCCCCATTCATGTTGGTCAAGAATACGTTGAAGAGGTTGCCAAGTCTGACCTCCATCTTCGCTTCTGTTCAGAGCTATGTCAATATCTCCTTGCAAATCGCGTCCCGAATCCCAACGAGCATCGTAGATGGCTAATAAAGTGCCGGATTTAGATGTCGTAATTCCCGGAATACGACTTGTATTTACACCATCCTGTTTATGTTTTCGTAGAGCCAGTCCAACACGAAACCCTTCGTCAAAATGATTCTTTATAAGTATTGACTCTTTATCCGTTTTAATCTGATTACAATTAACATTAATCCGATTAGATAATAATGTCTCTTTTCTGAGTTTTACGGCAAAACCTATATATACAGTGTCTGATTTTAATGGGAAGTTGATTCTGAAAGTCCCTTGTTTATTGGAGATATCAGAAACTGCTATCAATTTATCTTTGTTGATTTTTCCTTTTTTATCACATTCATATAATGAAAGCCTTTCTATATCTCGAAGATCCGTTGTCCCATTAAGATTAAAAGATAATTCCGTTAATCTTGTTCGCTCAGAATATGACTTTATAATCTGAAGATATCCTGTCGGATTATAGTCCTCTCCTGCTAATACGGGTATGACAGCCCTATCGAAGTAAACCTGTAAAGGTATTTCCCCGTTATTGGCAGATAACCCTAATGATGAAAGGCTGATAAAAATAGTAGAAAGTGATTTAATAGTATTCATATCAAATTAAGATAAAGATATTGATACAAAAATAACGAATAAAACGTCAGATGGATAATTTATCCTGTTGAAAGGAAGCGTATAAAAAAGTCGCTTAATCTTTTCATTAATGATTAAGCGACCATACTTGGGTTTCTACATAATTTATAAGTTGTTTTAAGTGTCTTCTTCTCTTTAAAATCTGTTACGTTTAAGGGAATTCCAATTGTTTGATTTATATTATCTTACTTTACAAAGATAGGATATCTGAAGCAGAATAAAAATGTTCTTTCTTTCGTAATACATGTCATATTTTCTGATTCTTTGCCGGAAGATATTGATTCTCTTTAAAAATAAATTGGTATTTACCTGTTCATTACCAAAAGTTTATTACATTTGCAAACTATCATAAATAGTAAAAAAAGGAACGAATGAAAAAAATAATCGGATTATTATTACTGATGATTGCCTTTACTGCTTGTGAAGGACCAATGGGACCTCCGGGACCTCCAGGGCCTGGAGGAGGAAATGGTGACAGCATGGTTGAAGGTTGGAAATATAAAACATTTACTGTCAAAAGTGAGGACTGGCAACTGGTTGAAGGTCCGGAACCTTTTTATGTATATGAATTCCAATGGGATGAATTGACAGAATATATTTATAAGGAAGGTATTGTTTTAGGTAATGTATATACGATAGTAGGAGATGCAGAAACTTTAACTCCATTGCCATTTGTATTACATCGTCAAGACAGTAAGGGGACTTTATGGACAGAAACATATACATTTGATTATAATCCGGGATATGTGGCATTTTATGCTACTTTCAGTGATTTCTTTGTTGATCAGAAACCTGGAGATATGGATTTCAGAGTATCAATGATGTGGTAATCTGGATGAGAGTGTAAGAATAACCCATGGAAGCGCTTAAGCAAAATAGTATAATTAGTAATACTGTAAATGAATTGTCTGACGAGGAGTCTTATCAGCAGTTGTTTCATAGCAGTCGTGACGAAGAGGATATGCCTTCGGGTGAAGTGTTGAAACAGATTGTTGATTTATGTCGGGCTATTTTGTTTCCGGGTTATTATGGTTCTGCTCGTATCAATAAGCAAACAATACGTTTCCATTTGGGGGTACTTGTAGAAACACTTCATTCTCTGTTAACTAAGGAAATTCATTCAGGACTTTGTTTTGCAGATACTTCATGTGAGTTATGTCGGGACCGACTGACTTCTGAAGCGGCTGCTTTATCAGAACAGTTTATATCTACTTTGCCTCAGTTGAGGAATTTACTGGCTACAGATGTGGAAGCAACCTATAATGGGGATCCTGCTGCCCAGAATATGGGAGAAGTTATCTTTTGTTATCCTGGTTTCCGGGCAATCTGCAATTATCGAATTGCTCATCAGTTAGATCGGTTAGGAGTTCCTTATATTCCAAGAATTATAACCGAACTTGCTCACTCAGAAACAGGAATAGATATTCATCCGAGGGCAAGAATTGGTCATCATTTCTCGATAGACCATGGAACAGGAACAGTAATTGGTGAAACAAGTATAATAGGGAATTACGTCCGAATCTTTCAAGGAGTCAGTCTGGCTGGAGAAAAACTTCCGCCTGATGAAAATGGAAATGCAATTCGTGGAGTAGATCGTCACCCGGTTGTGGAAGATCATGTAACTATTTATTCAAATGCGACTTTGTTAGGCCATATTCATGTGGGAGCGGGTGCGACTGTCTTTGGTAACGTATGGCTTACTCGTGATGTTGAGGCAGGAGAGCAGGTCTTTCAAAGTAATAGAGAAAAATAGAATAGAATAAAACAATTAATAATAAATAAATAGACTAACAAAAACAATGCAGTAGCCAGCCTTTTTAGAGGGCGAGTGCTGATTGTCAATTTTACTAACAAAATGGGAGAGACATTTGAAATGGTGGCCAAAACCCTGTACGGGTTGGAAGAAATTTTGGCCGGCGAATTATTAGCTTTAGGTGCCAACGATTTGCAAATAGGCCGCCGTATGGTTTCGTTTACTGGTGACAAGGCTTTATTATACAAAGCAAATTTCTATTGTCGTACAGCGTTGCGTATCTTGAAACCAATTTATCACTTCAAAGCAAATGATGCTGATACAGTTTATAAGGAAGTGATGAAAGTCGAGTGGGAAAAGTATCTGACTTTGGATAAGACTTTTGCCATTGATTCAGTAATTTATTCAGAAGATTTTAACCATTCCAAGTTTGTTGCTTATCGTACAAAAGATGCCATTGTGGATTATTTCATTGAGAAGTTCCATAAGCGTCCTTCTGTTCGTGTAAACAATCCTGATTTATACATTAATATTCATATATCCCATAACGATTGCACTTTGTCAATCGATAGTTCTGGTGAAAGCTTGCACAAACGTGGTTATCGTGTTGAACAGACAGAAGCTCCGTTGAATGAAGTTTTAGCTGCCGGAATGATTATGAAGACTGGCTGGAAAGGCGAATCTAATTTTGTCGATCCAATGTGTGGTTCTGGTACTTTATTGATTGAAGCGGCTATGATTGCTTTAAATATTGCTCCTGGAATTCATCGTAAGGAATTTGCATTCCAGAAATGGGTCGATTATGATGAAGAATTGTTCAATCAGATTTATAATGACGATAGTCAGGAACGTGAATTCAAATTCAAATGCTATGGCTCTGATATTTCTCAGCAGGCAATTGATATTGCTCGTGAAAATATCCGTAGTGCCGGTTTGATGAAATATGTTGAATTGGAAACAAAACCATTCCAGCAATATGCCGAAGCTCCAAAACCAGGTATTTTGGTAACAAATCCTCCTTATGGAGAACGTATTTCAAGTCACGACTTACTCGGTTTGTATCGTATGATTGGTGAAAGATTAAAACATGTCTTCACTGGTTATAATGCATGGATCTTGAGTTACAAAGAAGAATGTTTCGATAAGATTGGTTTGCATCCTTCTGAAAAGGTTAAATTGATGAATGGTTCTTTGAACTGTGAATATCGTTGTTACGAAATGTTCGAAGGGACAAATAAAGAATTCAAGACGAATCTTGCCGAAGACAAGAAACGTAGTGGCAGAGATAGAGACTTCAAGAAAGAAGGTGGTTACAAGAATAAGAAGGTCGATCGTCCGGAACGTCGATTTGCTGCTGCTCACCGTGATGAAGAAGAGGAATATGGTGGTCGTTATGAAGATGAAAAGCGTCCGGCTAAGATGCGTTACAGAGAAAACAACGATCGTAAAAGATTTGATAAGAAGTCTTCTTTTGGAAACAAAAAGAAAGGATATTCATATGAAGATTAAAAGCTGGTTGATAGGACTTCTTTTTCTTCCAATGACAATGATGGCACAGAATAAGGATTTGACATTACAGGATTTGATTCCAGGTGGAAAGAATTATTTCCATTTTGTACCAAAGAATTTATCTCAGCTGCAATGGAATGGCGATTCTTATCTATATGCCAAAGGCGATACAATGAAAATTGTTACCATGCCGAAAATGAAAGAAGGAGTTGCTTTTACCTGCACAACTTTGAATGAAGCTCTTATTGCATGTGGAAAGAAGGTCGTTAGCAGACTTCCTTATTTCAGCTATCCTTATAAGGGGAAGACTGTTCTTTCATTTATGAGTAATAAGGAGTTGCTTCATTATGATTATGCTG
This sequence comes from Parabacteroides sp., assembly GCA_020026285.1. The sequence goes on from JAHHQS010000058.1 coordinate 10,400, forward strand.
CCAACAAGATTATTGCTAGTTATAATCTGAATCCAAATTGGGCGAACTTTGATTTCTGTCCTGAAAATAATTGTCTGGCTTTTACAGAAGGAAATAATCTGAAGTTTGTTTCTGCAGATAACAAAGTAACAGTCGTTACTTCCGAAACCGCTGAAGGTGTTGTTTGCGGAACATCAGTTCATCAGAATGAGTTCGGAATTTATAAAGGAATCTTTTGGTCTCCTAAGGGTAATGCCTTGGCTTTCTATCGTATGGATGAAAGTATGGTAACTGAATATCCTATTGTAAATATCGATGCCCGCTGTGCAAAAGTAGAACCACGTCGTTATCCGATGGCAGGAATGAAGAGCCATCATGTAACTGTGGGGGTTTATGATTTGAAATCAGGAAAGACTACTTGGTTAAAGACCGGAACTCCGAAAGAAAAGTTCCTGACTAACGTTACTTGGAGTCCTGATGAGAAACATATCTATATTGCTGAGGTAAATCGTGAGCAGAACGAAATGAATCTGGTTTCTTATTCTGCAGTAACAGGTAAGAAAGAGCTTCTTTTGTTTACGGAAAAGGATGAACATTATGTAGAACCTCAGAATCCGTTATTGTTCTTACCGAATAATCCGGATCAGTTTATCTGGCAGAGCGAACGTGATGGATATAATCATTTGTATTTATTCAATACAAAGGGTGAATTGTTGAAACAACTGACCAAAGGGGAATGGGTTGTTATGTCTGTAGAAGGTTTCGATACCAAAGGTGAAAATCTATTCTATACTGCGACTCAAACACCGGAAACGAGTTCTTTCAAACCTTCTCCTTTACAGATTACAAACTGGAAACTGAATCTGAGGAAAGGAACTTCTCTTTGTTTAAGCAAGAATGCTTGTGCAGGATATGGTGTTCATCGTGCTTTGGTCAGCGAATCTGGAAAATATTTGTTGGATAATTATTCTTCGTGGGTTGTTCCTCGTGAAATTAATTTGGTTGAAACAAAGAAAGCAAAAGAAATTAAGAATCTATTGACCGCCAAAGATCCTTATCAGGGATATGATATGCCTGAAATAGAACGTGGTACAATCAAGGCGGCCGATGGTAAGACTGATTTGAATTATTTCTTGGTGAAACCATTGAATATGGACAAATCTAAGAAGTATCCTACTATTATATATGTATATGGTGGACCTCATGCGCAGTTGGTGAACGGCGGCTGGATGGGCGGCGTTAGCGGATGGGACATTTATATGGCTCGTCGTGGTTATGTTGTCTTTACTGTTGATAATCGTGGTTCGGCCAATCGTGGACACGAATTTGAAAGTGTGATTCATCGTAATCTTGGCGTGAATGAAATGGCAGACCAGATGAAAGGGGTGGAATTCTTGAAGAGTAAGCCTTATGTGGATGCCGATCGTATAGGAGTTCATGGATGGAGCTTTGGAGGATTCATGACTACAAATCTGATGTGCTCATATCCGGATGTATTTAAAGTAGGAGTCGCTGGCGGACCGGTAATCGACTGGAGTAAATATGAGATTATGTATGGCGAACGTTATATGGATCGCCCGCAAGAGAACCCGGAAGGTTATGCTAATTCTAATTTAAAGTTGAAAGCAAAGAATCTGAAAGGACATTTGTTGTTAATTCATGGTGATATCGATCCGGTTGTTGTATGGCAGCATAGTCTTGGATTCCTGAAAGCTTGTGTAGAAGCAAATACTTATCCTGATTATTTTGTTTATCCTCGTCATGAACACAATGTGATAGGAAAAGATCGTCCACATCTTCATGAGAAGATTACACGATATTTTGATGATTATTTGAAATAAAGAACCACTGGTTCATAAATATAAATTAAAAAGAAGCTATGAATATTCTGTTATTAGGCTCAGGCGGACGTGAACATGCTATTGCATGGAAGATTGCTCAAAGTCCAAAAGTTGAAAAACTGTTTATTGCTCCAGGTAACGCAGGAACTGCACAGGTTGGAACTAACGTAAACATGAAAGCCGATAATTTCGAGGCTATCAAGGATTTTGTATTGGCAAACGATGTAAACATGGTTGTTGTTGGCCCTGAAGATCCATTGGTAAAAGGTGTATATGATTATTTCAAGAACGATTCTCAGTTGGCTTCTGTTCCTGTAATTGGTCCAAGTAAAGCTGGTGCCCAGCTGGAAGGAAGCAAGGACTTTGCGAAAGCATTCATGATGCGCCATAATATCCCTACTGCTCGTTACAAGAGTATCACTGCTGAAAATCTGGAAGAAGGATTTGCTTTCTTGGATTCATTGCAGGCTCCTTATGTATTGAAAGCAGATGGTCTGGCTGCCGGTAAAGGCGTTTTGATTATCGATAGCTTGGAAGAAGCTAAGAAAGAATTGGGAGATATGCTTCAGGGAATGTTCGGTGATGCCAGCAAGACTGTTGTTATCGAAGAATTCTTGGATGGTATTGAATGTTCTGTCTTTGTTGTAACTGATGGTAAAGACTATAAAGTATTACCTGTCGCAAAAGATTACAAACGTATTGGCGAAGGAAATACAGGATTGAATACTGGTGGAATGGGCGCTGTATCTCCAGTCCCTTTTGCTAATCATGAATTCATGCAGAAGGTTGAAGAACGTATTATCCGTCCGACTGTTGAAGGCTTGCGTGCTGAAAACTTGGATTACAAAGGATTTATCTTCTTGGGATTAATTAACGTTAAGAACGAACCTTACGTAATTGAATATAATTGTAGAATGGGTGATCCGGAAACTGAAGTCGTTATGCTACGTATCCATAGTGATCTGGTTGAATTGCTTGAAGGTGTAGCTAAAGAAGATTTGGCTTCTCGTATTCTGATTGAAGATCCTCGTGCTGCAGTTACTGTCATGTTGGTAAGTGGTGGTTATCCTGAAGCATATGAAAAGGGAAAAGTAATTACAGGCTTTGATAAAGTTTCTCCAGAGAACATCTTGTTCCATGCTGGAACTGCTCAGTCTGGCGATCAGATCCTGACAAACGGCGGTCGTGTAATTGCTGTCAGCTCATACGGAAAGACAAAAGAAGAAGCTTTGGCTAAATCTTTTGCCGGAGCGAAGGCTTTGTCTTTCGACAAAAAATACTTCCGTTCTGACATCGGTTTCGATTTATAAAAATTGATATCAATAAATAAGAAAAAATCGGGCGAGGGAATAATTCTCTTGCCCGATTTTTTATTTAAACAATCTGTATCTTCGGATTAATCTCGGTCAGTCTGGAAACGAACATGTCCTTTTCCAGAGGGAAGAAACGTTTGATATTTATCTTTCCACTTTTCTTGGAAATGTAGTAAAGATCAACAACATGTTCTGACTGATGAACGATTTTCTGAATAGCTTGTATAGAAATCGTTCCATTCCCTTTTAATAGATCATCATCTGTTATCTGATATTTGCGAAAGAATAGCATGAATATTGGACAGAAGATGATTATCATAGGAATCATTGAAATTGTTACTTTTGAAAAGTAACAGCAAATGATTAGAATTATAAAACAGAATAGTACCAGATAAAATCTCCAGTGTTTGTGAGATTGTTTAAATGTTGCTTTCATTTTTTGCCTCCTTTAGATTATAAATCTAATTTTTTTATGGTGTTCCCTTTAGTGTCGAATACACGTAAAGACATATCCTTTTCCTTTTTCTGCAGAATCATGATAGTTGCATTTTCCATTTGTGGACCGCCGCCTACAACAACCGGGAAATTGTTTCCATCGCTTCCTTTCGGATGGAAAGAATATTTATGAGTATGTGCATTTATGCTTACATCGAATGGAGCTTTTGCCAGAACTTCTCCCCATTCTTCCCGGCAAGGATTGTATTTATCGTACTCTTCTCCTTGTCCATAAATAGGAATATGGTGAAGCAATACACGTTTCTTGGCTTTCTTGAATGCTCTTGTCCGGAATTCCTGTCTCAGGAATTCAGCCTGAGTTTTACGAAGTTCGGTGAAATCATTTAATCCGTAGTAAACCCAATGTGTATCCGGTTTGTCTTCTCCGCAATCCAAAGTGACAAAACGAGTATCGCCCCAGCTGAAAGCATTGTATGTCTTGTCGTTTACATAATCGAATAGATCGCGTAGTCCGATAGAATAGGCATTTCTGATTTCATGATTGCCGCGAATGTAGAATATCGGAATCTGATGTGCTTGAGCCTGTCTGTTTATGAAATCAAGATAGTCGACTGAAGTTTCATAATTCTTCGGATCATCGATTGCATCGCCGTTAACGATTACAAAGTCGTATTTGGTTCCTTTTATCTGCTGGAAAAGAGTTTGTAAGACTTCCAGTTTGGAGTATTTAGTATGAATATCATTCAGAATGATGGCTGTGAAATCGGTAATCTTGGATGTAGGCATCGTAAAAGTATAGAAATCGGAAACAGCGGTTTCACCGAATTCTTTCTTATATGCTTCGTAAAGGAGAATCTCCTGTGAGCAGATACGGTAATAGTAAGTCTGTCCCGGTTGCAGGTTCTCAATACGTATTTTATTCTTTAGATCATTACAGATAACCTGTCCGGCAACAAGAGTACGTGCCTTTTTTAAATGTTCCTTGTCTGTACCATATTCCACCCAGCTGTAAGTCGGTACGTGGGTTTGCCACATGATTGTGATTCCATTCCCGATTGGGTTCTGTAAATAAGGCATTGTTCGGAAAATCTTGTCGGCGGGAACTCCCTTTTTTAACTTCGACTTTTCATCCTTTTGTTCGTTTTCAGTAGCATGCAGCAGTGAAGTATTGCCGGATATAAGAGCGGTTGATGCCGCCAGACCTGTGTTCTTAAGAAAATCTCGTCTTTTCATGATTTTAAATATTGTATATACAAAAATAGAGATATTATTTCAGAACATGAATAGGAGAAAAGAGTTTTCAGCATATTAGTTTATAGCCGACTCCTCGGATATTTACAATTTGTACATTCGGATCATCTTTCAGTTTTTTACGGAGTTTGGTGATAAATACGTCCATACTGCGGGCATTGAAAAAGGAGTCGTCTCCCCAAAGTTCGAGTAATACCGGCTGACGATGCAATACCTGGTTGGCTTCCTTGCAGAGCATCCGTAGAATTTCTGTTTCTTTGTATGATAACATTTCCGTCTGGTTATCCAGCTCCAGGGTCTGATGAGAAACCCGGAAGGTATAACGGCCGATATGATAAGTGTCTGTCTGTTTTTCCTCCTTACAGCCGATAGGCTGATGCAGCAGAGCCTGAATACGTACAATCAGTTCCTGCATGTCAAAAGGTTTCTTCAGATAATCATTTCCGCCAATTTTGAAACCTTGCAACAGATCGTCCAGTGAGGAACGGGCTGTCAGGAAAAGAATAGGAGTCTGTCTGTCCATCTGACGAATCATCTTGGCAAGACTGAAGCCGTCCAGTTGAGGCATCATCACGTCGAGAACCAGAATATCCGGTTTAACCTGACGATATAGTTCCAAAGCCTTGTTTCCGTTGGGAGCCAGCGTAATCAGAAAGTCACCGCAACTTTCCAGGCTGTCTTTTATAATCTGTGCCAAAGCAATTTCATCTTCTGCCAGTAATACATGTATCATAATGGTTGAGGAATTAAAATAGTGAATGTACTTCCATGGTGTTCCTTGCTTTCCACGCGAACAGAACCTCCATGTCTTTCAATAATATCTTTTACGTAACTCAGTCCGAGACCGAAACCTTTTATATCGTGAACATTGCCTTTGGGTACACGATAGAAACGTTCGAAGATTCTTTCCTGCTGACTGCTTGAGATACCGATACCATCATCCTGAATACTTATTTCAGTATAGCCGTTCGTCGTTCTCAGATGAATGAGGATAGTAACTTCTTCTTTGGAATATTTCACGGCGTTGTCCAGCAGATTTACCAGAACCTGAGTCAGATGGAGCTTGTCGGCAAATATCGGAATCTCTCCCAGATCATCAATCATCCGGATGCTGATCTCCTTCTGTGTTTTGATTTCGGTCTGTTTCATCAATTGATAAAGTATGGGTTGAATCAGAAAAGACTCTTTCTGCAGATGGAAATTCTTTCGTTCTTCTACCGCCATACTCAGAATCTTTTCTACCAGTTCCGACAGATGCTTGAGCTGATGCTTGCAAAGATTGAAATATTCCTCCCGTTTGTCTTTCTGATCTGCCAGTTTGAAAGTCTGTAATGCATCGATGGCCGAATAAGTTACGGCAATAGGAGTCTTCAACTCGTGTGTCATATTGTTTACAAAGTCATTCTTTATTTCGGCTATCGTTTTCTGTCGTCTGATTGTCCAGATCAGATAGATATAGCCGCCTGAAGTAATCAGAATGAAGAAGAAGGACAGCATGATTGAAGCCACCATCTTTTGATAGACAAGCTGATTGGCATCGACCACAAAACCCTGTATGCTATAATGTTTGTTGATGGAAGTACTGATCTGTCTGGTTGATATCAGATTCTTAGCCTCCGGCTCTTTCGGACGCGAAGAGTCGATTATTGTATTCCGTTTATAAAAGGCATTTACGAAATGTGGTTTGAAAATTCCCGCCTGTTGCAGGTATTTATTCCACGTATGATCAATTGTATTGATGCTTATGGGCCGGATATTATTGACCATTTCGTAGATAGCCGTGCTGGCAGAGCGGATAGCATCGTAACTTTCCAGATAATAATCCTTCACCATGACAACCGGTTCCTCTTCCGGACTCTGCGGGTCGATAGTTGTCTTGCGGTAATAACTGACCACGCGTTTCCCCGGTGTGATTCTTGCCCTGCTGATACTGTCGATGGCGAGTTTCAGTTCTATCGAATTGTGAAGGGTACTTGCAGAAGTATCGCGCTTTATAATATCTACCTGAATAGCCAGTACTTCTGCAATGGCCTGCTTTAACAACAGGTTGATTCGTTCTTCGGTTTTCTGTTTTTCCACCTTATAATTATTCCACAGCCAGTATCCCTGGAAGAAAAATATTCCCAGAATAGAGAGGGTGACGAATATAATAATGATGCGCATCTCCTGTTTCATAAAAACAAAAATACGGTCTTTCCATTTACGAATGAAATATGGTAACACTAAATAACACTATTCTTTTTTTGCCTGTATCCAGCCCTTCCAGAGCAGAAAAAGCACTAGATACAGGTGTATCCGGTACTTCCAGAGCAGAAAAAGCACTAAATACAGGTGTATCCGGTACTTCCAGAGAAAAAGAAGCCTAGATACAGGTGTATCCAGTACTTCTAGAGAAAAAGAAGCACTAGAATTTGGAAATCCAGTGGTTCTAGAGCAGAAAAAGTACTGTTCCAATTAATTTTAAAATTAATAACTTTGAATGTCACCTTTCATTATCTTGTTTCGTTATATAAGTGAGCAAGCTCAGAGAACAGAATGTTTAATGAATAAAAATAAATAGTATGGAAAGTGTATTATTGAATCTGATTGAGATGTTACTCCCTGTAGGAGTGAGTGTGGTTTTACCCATAATGATTGTGTGGCGGGTGATGCGTAATAAGGAATTCGAAACCAAAAAACGTACTGAGATTATCTTGGCCGTCCTTGAAAAGAATCCGGACGTGGATGTGGAAGAGTATCTGAAAAAACTGAATCCACCTACCAAAACCATCAAAGAAAGACTGATGACAAAGCTGTTGTGGGCTTGTGTCCTGATGGCATTAGGCTTAGTTTCTGCAGGTTTTGCTGCCCTTATTGTTTATATAGGAGGATTTGGTAAAGAACCAATCATTATATTCGGACTTCCAGGAGGTGCTTTATTCGCGCTAGGTGTTGCCTTTCTGATCGTTTATCTGGTCAGTAAGAAAACACTGGCAATGGAAATAGAACTTGAAAGCAAGAAGAATCAACAGTGAACCGGGAGCAATTCATAGAGTTGGTAAGTAGCGAGCAGGAGCAGTTAAGGCGGTTTCTGCTTGCCCTCTGTTGTGGAGACAAGGACGAGGCAGATGATATCGCCCAGGAATCTCTCATCAAGGCTTATCTGTCATCGGATTCTTATCGGGATGAGGGCAAATTTACTGCCTGGCTCTATAAGATAGCCCACAATACCTTTCTGGACAGACGGAAGAATCAGAAGTATACAGATTCGATTGATGAGGCGAATGCCCTAATGGATAGTACTTTTGCTGCCGATCGGTCATTTAAGTATCAGGAACTCTATGCCGCCATTGCCACGCTTCCTATAAAGGAACGTACTTCTATTCTGCTGTTCTACCTGAAAGGATATTCAGTCAAGGAGATCAGTAACATTATCGATTGCAGTTCGGATGCTGTAAAGAAACAATTATCACGAGGTAGAGAACAATTAAAAAGAAAGATGAATCATGATGGAAAAAGATAAAACATTAGAAGATATATTTCAGAATTTCAATCCCGAACTCAATGATAATGATGCTTTTATGCAGCGACTCAATCGCAAGCTGGAAGCGATAGAATATCTGAAGCAGGTGCAGGAGCGTCAGATCCGTCGTTACAGATATGCTGTTCTTGTCGCTTTCGTGATAGGAATCATAGGTGGAGGAAGTCTGTTCACCTTTATGCTGTATCATCCGGAAACCCTATCTATGTTTACTTTCAAAACAGACCTGCCGGTACTTTCCTTCATCGTGGAGAACAGTTATCTGTTATTCCTTTCATTCATTGTCATGCTGATGAGTTTTGCCATCATTTCAATCATTAATTTGATGCAGGAGCTGATGAACAGGAGAGCGGGATAATATTTATAATAAGTTATTTACATAAAAATAGATGATTTATTCTTTGTTCGAATGTCATTTAAAAATCACCTTTGTACTATGAATAAAGTAAGAGAAGTCATCACGTATAAGTCTTATTTTGATGATTTTTTCAAGGAACAATCACCAAAGGTGAGGCTTAAAATCTCAAGGTATTAGATATTATTGAGCAGATAGAAAGGATTCCGGTTACTTATCTTAAGTATATAGAAGGAACTGATGGTTTATTTGAAATACGAGTTCAGTTAGCCAATAATATATTCAGAATATTCTGTTTCTTTGATGGAAATAAATTAGTCGTTCTTTTAAGTGGTTTTCAAAAGAAAACTCAAAAGACTCCATCAGGGGAGATAGATAAAGCTGTTCGTTTGATGACTGAATATTACGAAGAAAAAGAAAGGAGATTTAATTTATGAATACAACATCATTAGATCAAATAAAGAATCAATATTATGGTGAAGTGGGAACACCTGAACGAGACAATCTCGAAAGAGAACTTGAAGCGCTTCGTATAGGTTTAAAGATACGTGAAGCTCGCGAAAAGCAAAAACTTACACAGGCTGAACTTGCAGAGCGAATCAATAAGAAGCGTACTTTTATTTCAAAAGTAGAAAACGATGGAGGTAATATAACTCTTAAAACTCTTTATGATATAGTAGAACATGGATTAGGTGGTAAGCTTAAGATAGAAGTTCAGATATAATTAAGGATAGTATAAAGAAAAAATATAGGGTATCAACTGTTTTAATGTGAGGTTGATACCCTATTTTTGTTTTTATAAGATTTGAATTAGGATGACTAGGTCCATAGAAAAATGGTTCTAGAGAAGAAAGCTTTTTTAGATAACACTAAATAACACTATATCACAAAACGATAACTAAGTTCTGAATATAATCCCTTTACATTTGCTTCAAACATAAAATGGATAGATGATGAGGCAAATGATAATAATGTTGGGATTCCTTCTTTGTGGAATTTCCTCATGGTCCCAGGATCAGAAAGAAAGTCTGATGCAAGGCCGTATGTATGAAGAACAGTTGGAATATAGATCAGCTTATCGGATTTATAAGAAATGTCTGGAAAAAGATTCTCTTTCTGTAGACGTCTTGAATTCAATTGCCCGAGTCTCCTTGAATCTTGGGAGAATAGCTGATGCCGAATCTTATTTTCGGAAGACACTTCTGGAGGATAGTACGAACTTCTATGCCAATTATCAGCTGGCCAGAATCTTTTCGCAGAAAGGAGATTATATGGAGTCGGTGCATCAGTATAGAAAGATTCAGCAGATGGATACTACTCGGGTGAATCCTTTTGTTTATAGTAATATGGCCGAGTGTTTTCTGAAGATGGATTCCTTGATATCGGCAACTGGTTGTTATTTAAATGCCTTTCTTATTAATAAGGAGAATGCGAATATAGCGAATGCCTTGGTGAATTGTCTGCTTCGTCTCGGCGACCTGAATATCCAGACTGCCATTCAGGTGTGTGATACGGCCTTGTATTATAATCCGGATAATCGTTTGGTGATGAGGAATAAGGCCGTGGCTTATTTCATGAGCAAGGAATATGAAAAAGCCGATTCCATCTATGCAGGATTAATAGAAAAAGGAGATTCTTCCTTCCTGACCATTAAATATGCTGGTGCTTCCCGTTATTATGCCGGTCGTCAGTTACATTCCATACCTTTATTGGAGAAGGCTTACGAAATGGATACCACGGATATTGAAACTTCTCTTCTCTTAGGTTCTTCATTAGGTATGACTTACGATAGAGGTCGGGCTTTTCGTCTGTTCGATCATGCCGAGCGACTGATGCAGCCGGATTCTGTCTGGATAAATCTCTTGCTGGTTTCCCGTGGACAGACTCTTTCGAGAGACGGACGCAGGGAAGAAGCTGTTCGTCTTTTCTATCGGGAGTGGGAAAAAAACAGGAACCGTCTGGGATATCTGTATAGTATTGATAAAATGTATCCGAATATCGGAAAGGTTTATAAATCACCCAAACAACTGGCTGAGGCCTTTTATATCAAATATCTTTATCTGACGGAATGGATAAAGAAAGGAAAGAGTTTGAAAAAATTTGAAGGATATGTTACATTTTTGCAATATGTTTATGAGGATGCATTCTTTAATGGAAAGAAAGAGGCAGTAATGATTTCTCCTTACGGTAGGAGAAAAACATTGCCGGTCGAAAAGATACTGAATTTAATCAATCGGATAAAAGTGGATTCAAGTAGCGATTTGTAAACAGGAGATGTATTAGGTAGTAAAACCAAATATACTTTTTGATAAAAATCCCCGGCATTGAAGTGCTCCTCAAAAGTTAGACACAAAATATTTGGGGGGCGCTTCATAATTTGATGTCGGGGATTTTTCCCGAAATATTGAAATACTTATATATTATAATATATAAGGAGTGGAAAAAACAAGAATAACAAGAATGTGTAACTATTTGGTTAATAGTTGCTACTGATTAGATCATTTTGATACAAAGGGATTTTTTACTATCTTTGCACTGTCTGAAAGAGAAAACTGTGTTTAGCCCGAAATCGCATATCCATAGAAAATCTTAATTATAGCGATATCCTTATCCTGTTTTTCTATTCAAGTAAAAATATTATAGTTGGTAGTTTGTATGTGATATACAATCTTGACCCTTATTGTCTAATTATTAAAAACTAAAGAAAATGTTAAAGAAAAGATTTACAATTGTATCTATTATGATGGTCATCGTGTTTGCAATGATGTTAATTATTGATTTTACTCATTCCATGAAAGAGGAAGAACAAATGTCTGAAGATTTAATTCAGGAAGAAAATGTCGATGTTAATTTAAAAGTGGATCAAGAATTGAAGGATAATGAGTGTTAAAAGGTTCGTTTGTTCTAAGTCTATAGAAATAATCTGACGCTTTTTAGATATCTGCAGGGGTGTAGATAGTTCAAGTAACTTTATCCTTAATTCCGCAACACTTTTTTATGAACTAATTTTAAAGCACTGAGTGA